>JACMKV010000043.1 GCA_014379915.1 Burkholderiales bacterium | reverse complement strand
GATCGCAAATTCCGTTAGCGCGGCTGGCAGGAAATGTGGCTGCGCATGCGCCCAGGTAACCATGTCGCCATAGGTGCCAGCGGTAGCTTTGTCCGTTGTAGCGGCGAAGAAACCTGCAGGCGCGCTCTTCTTCGCCCATCGCGTCAATTCGTCTTTACCGATGTCCAGTTCCTTCTTGACACGATCGATACTGCGAACCGTGCCTTGTTTATAGTGCCACGATAGGCAGTCCCAGAATCCGGGGCAAAGGCCAAAGCGGTAATAGCGCCGTTTCGCCTCAATGAGTACATTGGCGTCAAGCACATACTTTGTTCGCGACGCCACGTCAGTCGTACGCGCCAACCGACTTGGCGTAGCGATCGAAAGTCGCGCCGTACAGCCCTGTCAGGCGATAGGCATCGCGGTAGAGCAGACGACCTTCTTTTGCCGCCCGCGCGACGATTCGGGCGAAACGTTTGCCGACACGGACATTCTGCGTCTTGTAAAAATCGCCGCCACTCGCGCGAGTCGCCTTGCGGCGTTCGTCTGCCTGATAGTCAACAAAAAACTGGAGGAAGGCGGACTTGGCAATCAACTTCAAATCCAGCGCGCGCCTCGCGGCTACGATGGGACTCACTTTGAAGTGCCGGGCGATTGCCTGAAAAGGCTCGGTTTGAGCCCTCAATTGGGGCCAGAGGCTAGTTAGCTCTGCGGCCGGAATCAGGAACTCGGCGGCGACACTGTTGCAGAACTGCTCCACCGGGTATTCCGATGGTTCAAGGTCTTGTAGGTCGAATAACCCAGACTGGCCCACCCACAGATGCGCAAGCTCGTGCGCAAACGTAAACATCTGCGCCGAGCGGGCGTCCGCGCCGTTAACAAAGACTAGAGGCGCGTATTCGTCCAGCAAGACGAAGCCCCGAAACTCTTCGGGATCAAGTTTGCGCCTATTGGAATTTCCCACTACTCCGTTGATGATCACGAGGATGCCGATCGCTTCGGCGGCCTCGCGGAGCGCGCGCAGAGCATCGGTCCATGTGGCGTGCCGGCTCGCCCAGTCAGCATCGACCTGCAAGGTGTCCCTGATCTTGCTGGCAACAAGGTCCGGCGATTGGTTTTTCGCAGTAGAGGAGACGAAAGCTAAAGGTTCATGAACCTGCTCGATCAGGTACTCCCGCAGCCAAGCCTGACGGCGCTGCATCGTGTGCAGTGTCTCGATCAGGTTCGGACTCAAGCGCTGCATCGGCACATCCCTGACGGTGCGGAAATCGGGAATAGGCAGCTTCTCGATCGGAGGCTGCGGCAGGAAAAAATAACCGAGCGGCGTCCAGGTCTTCTGCGCCAGCGCTTCGAGCTGACGGAGCGTAGGTTGAGCCTCGCCGGCCTCCCACTTCCCAATTTTCGGGAAGTATCGCGCCAGCGCGTCGGTGCTGCGACCAGAACGCTCTACCGCCCAGCGAATCAGTTCGGGATTGATGTTCAAAGTTTCCATCAGGCAAGGTGGTTGGCGGCGCTGAGAGCTTCGCTGGACCGATTTTCTATTGGCTGGGTTCGCACGTCGATCTTGCCTGTGACGGCGGCGGTGATGAGGGCGGTGCGGTATTCCTGAAGTTTCTCGATCGCCGCTTCGATCTTGGCGACCATGCGGTCGATCTTGGCGGTCTCGCGGTCGAGGTAGGCGGCGACGACGCGTTGTTCTTGAGATGGTGGAACGAAACATGGAAACGCTTTAACGTCCTCCATCGCCAAATTCGGTTGAGCCGCCTGCACCGCAGAGTTCCAAATAATATCTTGGATAAACTTTGTGCTTATCCACGCTAAAAGAATCGACGCGTAGTTTGTATTGCTTAAACGGATGAAACACACAGCCTGATTTGTGTTCGCGGGCAACAGGCTCCGTGGCAGTATTGCTGCCTTTCCGGTTGTGGCACCAGCGATCACAATTAAGACATCGTCCTGTTTCAGTCGTGAGCGTGCTAATAGTTGGTCGGTTTCGGAGTCGATGTAGAACTCGGGATTCGACAGCACCTTGCCGTCATAAATATTTTCCGCTTTTAGAAATCTAATTCCTTCATTAACGAGTTCCTTACTGACAGTAAAAGGGGTCGTTCCTTTCGAAACCACAACTGCTTCAAACTTAATTCTGGTCCTTCTCCACTGCGCCGGCACATCGCCGAGCCATTCGATGCCGGAGGGTTTGAGTTTGGGGTGAGGGTTCAGGCCGGCGGCGCGGGCAGCTTCGGGCGGGAGGCCGCGCGTGACCGTACGCGAGATGAGCGCCGCGCGCTTTTCCTTCAGCTTTTCGATCAACTCCCGTTTCTTCACAACCAGTGTGTCCAGCTTCGAGGTTTGCGCATCGAGAAAATCAGCGATGGCACGCTGCTCTTGAAGGGTTGGAAAACCTGCAACAATCGAACCGACCGTGTCCGTGTTGAGGTTTAGCTGAGTACCGAGCTTGCCCAATCCCTTGTACGGCTCGCCAGATGCGAAGAGGTAGTAGAGGAACCGCGCATCCCCATTCCAAAATGGGAAGTGAACAAAGCCGTCATGTATGCAGCACTTGATTGCCGCAATGCAAGCTTTGCCAACCGATCCAGCGATGCTTAGTAAGAGCGCGCCCGGCTGCAACGGGACGCTTAGCGAGCGGCCAAGCTCAGACAGGCGTTGCGTCGTCTCATGCAGGTACATGCCCGCGGAAGTGACGTCAGCAATTCGTACCCAGGCGTGTTCACCTTCATCATCGAAGTAGATGTCGTTATCGATTGGGCGGGGTGATGCCCCCCGTAGAACGGGAGACTCCCATTTAATTGCCTTCACCCTCCAATGCTCTGGCACATCTCCCAGCCACTTCGCACCGCTCGGCTTGTAGCTCGGATAGCGCGGCAATTTCACGCGGTGACTTCCTTGAGCAACGTGAGAATTTCAGTCTCAAGCGTCTTAATGTCCGCTTCGATTTCTTCCAGCGGACGCGGCGGCTCGTAGCGGTAGAAGTGGCGGTTGAGCGGGATTTCGTAGCCGACCTTGGTTTTGCTGTGATCTATCCACGCATACGGGACGTGGGGGAGCACTTCGCGCTTGAAATAACTTTCGATGCTTTGTCTGAGCGGCACGCTCTCGGTGTCGCGCAACTCGGGATCAGGCTCGGGCTTGCCGTTGCGGTCGCGGCAGATTTCGGCGGTCTCGTCGCGCTCGCCGAGTGCACAGAGGGCAGCCTTGAGCTCGGGTGCGCTGAGCCGCACTTCGCGGTAACGGTCGAGCCTCTTGAGTTCGGTTAGAAAAATTTCACGATCTTTGTAAAACTTCTCGCCGCTGCTTTCACCAAAAGCCCGCAACAGAGCGCGTATGTTTTCCTGCCGCTGCTTACCGGCTTCGATTTCCTGAAGCCGCACTGCCTCGTTCTTTTTGTTGCTGGTAGCAAGGTTCTTGAAACCGCTTTCATTTTCCAATCGAGCGATGCGTTCACCGCTGGCTTGAAAGTTGAGCTTGAGCGGGCGCTCGACAGTGATTTTGCTGAAGCCGAAGTCGGCGTTATCGAAGACCCTGCTGACGGTCAGCGTTTTGGTTTGACCATCGATATTGAACATACGCGTCTCACCGTCGTGAAATTTGCCATGGATGCGCGTGATCTCGCCGATCTGGTCCGGCTCGCCGGCATTCTTGTCGCCGATCTTGTTGCGCTTGTTGCCGAGGCTCTTCTTCATCTTCACGTAAAACTGGCGCGCGTCTATGAGTTGAATCTTGCCCTTCCGCTCCGGCTCCTTGCGGTTGGTGAGCATCCAGATGTAGGTGGAAATGCCGGTGTTGTAGAAGAGCTGGTCGGGGAGTGCTACGACGGCTTCCAGCCAATCGTTCTCGATGATCCATTGCCGGATGTTGCTTTCGCCGCTGCCCGCATCGCCGGTGAAAAGCGGCGAGCCGTTGAAGACGATGCCGATGCGGCTGCCGCCTTTATCCACTGGGCGCATTTTCGACAGCATGTGTTGAAGGAAAAGCAGCGAGCCGTCGTTGATGCGCGGCAGCCCTGCGCCGAAGCGGCCCTGATATCCAAACGATTCGTGCTCCTGCTCGATAAATTTCTGCTGCTGTTTCCACTCCACGCCGAACGGCGGATTGGCGAGCATGTAGTCGAAAGTGATCTTGTGCCCGTCAGTGTTGCGGTCGTGTCCGTCCTTGCTGAAGGTGTCGCCGAGAATAATGTTGTCCGCTTCCTCGCCCTTGATGAGCATGTCCGACTTGCACACCGCCCAGGCTTCGTCGTTCCAATCCTGCCCGTAGAGCAGCGGATTGGCGTCGGCATTCAAGTCGCGGATGTATTTTTCGGCGACCGACAACATGCCGCCGGTGCCGCACGCCGGATCGAAAATGGTTTTCACCACGTGGCTGCGAGCGAGATCTTTTTCGGGGGATAAAAGCAGATTGACCATGAGCTTGATCACTTCGCGCGGGGTGAAGTGCTCGCCGGCTTCTTCGTTCGACTGCTCGGCGCCGATCCGGATCAGCTCTTCGAACACGTAGCCCATCTGCAAGTTATCAACGCGCTTGGGCGAGAGATCGATTTTGTTGAAAGCCTTGATCACCTCATACAGCAAATTCTTCTCCGCCATGCGCGCGATTTGTTGCTCGAAAGCGAAACGTTCCATGATCGCGCGCACATTCGGCGAGAAGCCGGTCATGTAGCTATTGAGATTGGGCGCGAGCTGGTTCGGGTCATCGAGCAGCTTGGCGAAGTCGAGCCTGGAAAGGTTGTAGAACGCATGGCCGGTAACCTTGCGCAGCAGGCTCAGGACGACGTTCTCCGGTTTGGATTTGATTGCCCCGTACTCTGCGAGCGCCCGCGCTTTGGTCGGCAAAAGCAGGCAGTCAAAACGCCGCAATACGGTCAAAGGCAGAATGACTTTACGGTATTCGTTGCGCTTGTAAGGCCCGCGCAGAAGATCGCAAATGCCCCAGATGAAATTGGCGAGTTGGAAATGGGTTTCGCCGGTCATGCGATGACCGATACCAAGGTTTCGCGTGGCAACTCATTCCCTCCCTTCCCTGAAATTCGTTGACTCGCGACAGCCTATGGAACCTCTGATTAAGTCGCTATCGCCGTCACTCCCGCGAAAGCGGGAATCCAGAGACAGTGTAAATCAGGTAGTTAGACAACCTTGGATTCCCGCCTCCGCGGGAATGACAACTTAATCAGAGCCCGTTACGATTTTAGCTGATTCTAATCAGTCGTTGTCGCGGCGCGAGAAAGAGCGATTCGAGATGCACCACGGACCAAAGCCCGCTTTAAGCAGACTCGCTCGATTACAAGCGCTGGAAGCTAAAGCGCCCCCGGCATCCGCATACTCCGCAACCGGCGCACAGCGTTTTTCCACAGCCTGTTTTTAATAGATGGAGGGCAGTCACAGTCAAACCGCAACTGCCCGCAGAAATCAAACGGTGGTCATCGCTCAGTGTCAGTCGAGTCGCTGTAGATTTTTACCAAGCTGAGAACCGCTATTTCCTCGCCCTGGACAGCGCGGCTTCGCGCTGGTCGCGGTTGATATTGCGCATTTCCTTCAGCACGTTGCGGCTGATCCCCTGGCCTGCAAGACGATCCTCTTGCGCCGCGGTCAGATCGAAAAACTGATCTGTGGCTTCCAGCCGCGCAATCATCTCCTTGTCGCCTAACCCGGCTTTATCCATTGCCAGCAACTCGTCCGTGGTAACGAAGCCATCGCTGTTGAGATCGGCCGTTTTGGATTTCTTGACGTCCGCGACGGTTGCGGGGCTCGACTGCGCACTTTTGACGGCTTTGTTGGCATCATCTTTGTTGCCGAACAGCTTGTCGGAATTGGCGCCTATCAGATAGCCGGCGCCGGCGCCGAGAGCGCCGCCCAGCACGGTGGCGAACACGCCATCGCCGATTACGCTTCCCAAAACCGCCCCGGCAACACCACCGCCGGCTGCCGCCTGTTGTCCTTTCGTACCGGGCAGGCTTTCGCAGCCGGCCAGCGGACCCACCATGAATCCTGTCAATACCAGAACCGCGATTTTACGTTCCATGATCTGCCTCCTGTAACGAGCCGCATTGGCGCGCCAGCGGCTTTTGTCAAAAGACGCGCTCATCGCATAGACGGAATTCGGTGAGCCGTCGTGGATTCGGCGCTGTTTCAAGCAGCGTCGAGTACTTCCTCGTAGCGATATGAGCCCGATATTGGCCATTAGGTTTCAAACCATTTGCGAACTGGTAAGCAAGGACTGGCCAACACCGTTTTGCAACCGAGTTCGGATTCTTAGGACCGAAGAACAGCGCGAACCAGCCGCCGCTCAACCGCCGGTTACCGGCGATGCGGCCGGCTACGGCGCAGTCGCGCTCCGGCATTTGTCACTGACAGCGACGCGTGCCGCGATTTCCCGGAAGGCCTTAAAATAAGCGTCATCGAAGGCTTTCGTATAGGCGAATTCGGTTTCTGTCACGGCGCTCGCGCGAAATTCCTCGATCAGTCTCCCTTCCGGAGTCAGACATTGGCCGAAGGCATCGACGTAGTAACGCTGCACCATTGGATTCAGAACGCTGTTGCCGCCAACCTTGACGATGACATCGGCCTTCCGCAATTCATCGGCCGGCCGCGCCGTTTGAAACGCCTGGGCGAACCCGCGCAATGAAGTCGCGGCAATAATCTCGCCTTCCGGAAACCACACGCCTTCATGGGCGTAGACGAAGTGCGCACGCTTTTCGGCGACGTCGCGCGGCACAAAAACCGCAACCGTTGCCGCGATCGGCGCTGCGGAAAGATCGACCGCAGGCTGCGCGGGAGGCTTCGGACTATCCCCGAACGGGGAGCGCCAGGCACAGCCGGCCAGCGCCAGCAGCAAAAACAAGACCACAGATTTTTTTAACATGAATGAGGGTGGGATGATCAGAGCAGTCTTACACGCATGCATGCCGGCCGAGCCGCAGCACATACCGCAGGCGAACGTCAGCTAGCGGCTTCGATGATAGCAACTTCGGACCTTGCCGGCACAACCGTAAATCGATGAGCAACGGGGGCTTTCTCAGCTGGTGTCCGGTCCCGCAAATAATGATCGACAACAAGAGCAGATTGTCACGCAATTACGTAAAGCTCAATAAATCTTTGAAGGTAAGCTGATCCGAACCGCACCGGTTGATGCGCAATTGTCCAGCAATGACAAGATTGTATTTAAGAGGACCTTGGATTTCCGCCTGCGCGGGAATGACAACCTAAGCAGAGGACGGTAGTTCCTCAGGGCAATGCAAACACCAGCAAGCTATCGCCTTGCTTGTACCCGAACAATGAATTGCCGCCGGCCGCGACCGCCACGTATTGCACGCCGTCGACTTCGTACGTGATCGGCGGCGCGTTCACGCCGGCTTCGGCCTGGTAATGCCAGAGCAGCTTTCCGCTCGCGGCATCGAATGCGTCGAAGCGGCCCCCGCGGCCATCCCCCTCCCCTGTGAAGATCAGTCCGCCGGCGGTCGCGAGCACGCCGCCGATCAGCGGCTGCACGGTTTTGTGTTGCCACACAATTTTGCCGCGCTGATCGATCGCGCTGAGCAGACCCCAGCGCGGTTCATCGGTCGGTTCGAACGCCGAATAGCGCAGCGCCGGTTTGTCCGCACTCGCCGGGGCCTTGTGCACCGTGTAGCGCATCGGCATATGCAGCGCTGCCACGAACGCGCGCTGCGCCTTTGGATCGTAGGCAGCCGGCGACCAGTTGACGCCGCCGACCGCGCCGGGATGGATGCGTACGCCGCCCGTTGTCGGGCGCATGAAAAGATTCTGCTGCGGCACGAAGGGCTCGGATTTGTGGAGTAGATTGCCGCTCAAACGGTCATGCACGAAAAACCAGCCGGTCTTCGCGGCCTGACCGACAGCCGGAATTTTCCTGCCGCCGATTGCGAGATCGAACAGCATCGGCGGACTGGCGACATCATAACCCCACAAGTCGTGCGGCACCTGCTGATAATGCCAACGTAATTTTCCGGTCGCAGCGTCGAGCGCGACCAGCGACACCGTGTACAGATTGTCGCCGGGTCGCGAAACGTCATCCATCTGCGGCGACGGATTGCCGGTGCCGAAGAATAGCAAGCCGCGTTCGTTATCGATCGCCGGCGTCGTCCACGCCGAGCCGCCGCCGAATTGCCACGCGTCCGCGTAATTCGGAAATGCCGCTTTCTCGCCCTTGATGTCGCGCTGTAATTTTTCGCCGTCGGGTGTCGTGCTGCGGAATTCGCCTTCCCAGCCTTGCGCGGGAACGGTATCGAATTGCCACACGCGCTTTCCGGTTTCGGCATCGAATGCGGCGAGAAAGCCGGGGCGCCCGTAGCGCCCGGCGACACCGACCACCGCGCCGAGCGGCGCGTCGCTGCGCGGATTATCGAGGTGCAGCCCGTAGCCGACACCGGTAATGCCGACGATGACCTTGCCGCGATAGACGGTGGAAGTTTTCGAGGGTGGAAGTTTCGAGGGTGATTCGTGCAACTTGCATCATACAGATACGGCAAAACTCGCAGCGGCGCTTGCTTCAGTTGCAGGCAAGCGCTATTTGGGCAATATCTTAACGGCGCGCAATCGCCCCCTTTTGAAGAACGCAATGAACTACAGCTGGGCGACGGCGATCGAATTCGGAGAAAACCAGAAACCAACCACCCCCGCGCTTCGCGTGCGCCCCGGACTCGGTCTCCCGAAGGGTGGTGCGGGAGGGGGCGCCAGCGGCTGCGTTCGATTTCCAGCCGGGGCGCGGCGTCTGCTCCCGCACTCGGCCTGCGGCCACCGTGGCGCAGCCGCCCTTCCTGGAAAGGAAGAGAGGTCATGCGAGTTTCATTGCCGCGGTGGCGGGGTGGAGTGGTCTCCTTCAACCTTAACTCGTTTGACCTCAACTGGCCTCAAGCACTACCTGTTCTCGCAATCCACCGCGATTCGCCGCCTGATCCAGGCTGCCGCCTTTTGGAAAATACGGAGATATGAGCTTGTTCATCATTCTGTTCGGTGTTACCGGCGTCGGAAAATCCACCATCGGCGTCTTACTCGCCCAGCAGTTGGGCTGGAAGTTTTATGATGCCGACGATTATCATTCGGCCGCCAACGTCAAAAAGATGTCAGCGGGCGCGCCACTCACCGACGATGACCGCTATGTCTGGCTCGCGAGTTTGCGGACGCTTATTGAGACGTGTATCGCGGAAGGTGATAACAGCGTGCTGGCATGTTCCGCGTTGAAGGCTTCTTACCGCAAGCTCCTGCAAGTGAACGAGGTCGTGCACTTCGCGTACCTGAAAGCGGAGCCGGCATGGATAACGGAGCGATTGAAAAAACGCCACGGCCACTTCATGAATCCAGCATTGGTCAAGAGCCAGTTCGATACCTTGGAAGAACCGGAAGCCGGAACAGCGGTAGTCATCGATGTGGCGCAAAGCCCCGAGCGGATCGTGACGCGGATTCGAAGCGAGCTTGGTATCTGATGGCACGGCGATTTCAGCTCATGCTTCGATACGGACCGGATCGACGATAATGTTATTCGCGATCGTTCCGGTTTCAGGACAAAAGCCGCTTATCGCTTGTCATAAGCATCGCGAAGCTCGTATGACCTCTCGCATGCAGGGAAGAAAAACGCCGCGGTTCGCTTTCCAGAAGCCTTGGCGAGTGAGCCCTGAATCTAATAATCCGCTGGCGCAATTGTTTAGCAAATGCTGGCAAATTCACGAAAACTGACATGACAGACATCGAAGCGTCTTCCTCAAGCATCATTCCACGCGGGGGTTTGGTCACGTTGACTCATGCAATTTACGGCTTGCACGCGTTCAGCGCTGTCCTCGGCGTGCTGG
>JACMKV010000009.1 GCA_014379915.1 Burkholderiales bacterium | reverse complement strand
TTGAAGCGATCCGGCTTGAGCAATGTTCATCCGCAGCTGATCCAGAATGAAAACGATATAAAGATCAAGCGGCTGACCGGCAAGATCGACAGCGTTCTGGTCGATGCGCCGTGCAGCGGGGTCGGTACGCTGCGGCGCAATCCGGACTTGAAGTGGCGGCAATCGCCGGCCGCCATCGATGAACTGTGCGCCAAGCAGCGCGCCATTTTGCAAGCAGCGTCGGCATTATTGAGAAAATGCGGACGGCTGGTGTATGCGACGTGCAGCTTTCTACCCGAAGAAAATCAGCACATCGTCGCCGCTTTTCTCGAACGCAATCCGGGTTTCCGGCTATTGAACGCCGCTGAAATGCTCGCCCAAAGCGGGATCGCGCTCAACACCGGCGAGTATTTTCAGGTGCTGCCGCACACCCATGCGACCGACGGCTTCTTCGCAGCAGCAATGGAAAGGACCGGCTAAAGCACCGGGCCGCGCACTCCTCATGTCCAGACCAACATTCGCTTCCTTAGTCCTGCTGAGTTCGCTGCTCACGCCGCTTGCCGCCGCCGCTTTGCAACCGACGCCGGGCGCGGACCGCGCGATCAACAACTCTACCGGCCTGATCGAATACGCGTTTACGCCCGATGATGCGGCCGATGAACTCATCATCATGACTATTCGCAACGCGCGCCGGCAAATCCTCGTGCAAGCCTTCAGCTTCACCCATCGCCGCATTGCCAATGCGCTGATCGCGGCAAAGCAGCGCGGCGTCGATGTCCAGATCCTGGCTGACGCCGCACAAATCGACAGGATTCGCACCAGTCTGGTCAAAGATCTCGCCAGGGCCGGCCTGCCGGTTTTTCTGGATAGCGCGCACGATTCGGCTCACAATAAAGTGATGGTGATAGACGCTGGCAGCAGCGAAACTTGTTTGATAACCGGCAGCTACAATTTCACGCACGCCGCGCAATTCAAGAATGCGGAGAACGTGCTGGTGATTCATGGCCATTCCGCGCTATCGAACGCTTATCGCAATAACTGGCAGCGACACCGCCTGCATGCGCGGCCTCTTCAAAAATGAGCGAAATTGAGCCAGCGAACTTGCACCAGTTGCAACAGTCTTACCGCAAGCTTCGCGGAATCATGTTGCTTGATTTTCCGCGTTCGCGTAAAATAGCGGGCTAACCTACTCTAATTTAAGGATTACTGTGTTAACAGGACTAATAGATCTGCCTTGGTGGGGCTACATCGTCGTAACGCTTGCGCTGACCCATATCACAATCGCGGCTGTTACCATTTTTCTGCACCGTCACCAGGCCCACCGCGCGCTTGATCTGCACCCGGTTGTCAGCCATTTCTTCCGTTTCTGGCTATGGTTGACCACCGGTATGGAAACCAAGGAATGGGCGGCCATTCACCGCAAGCACCACGCGAGATGCGAAACACCGGAAGATCCACACAGCCCGCAAGTGCTCGGCTTGCGCAAGGTCTTTTGGGAAGGCGCCGAGCTCTACAAAGCCGAATCGAAGAACGCCGAAACTCTCGAGCGCTTCGGTCAGGGCACGCCGGACGACTGGATCGAGCGCCATCTTTATAGCAAGCACAGCGTGTGGGGCATTGCGATCATGCTGATCGTCAATGTCATCCTGTTCGGTCCAATCGGTATCAGCATGTGGGGCGTACAGATGCTATGGATACCCGTGTTTGCGGCTGGCGTCGTCAATGGCGTCGGCCATTATTGGGGCTACCGAAATTTTGAATGCGACGATGCGGCGCGCAACATCGTGCCGTGGGGCATTTTGATCGGCGGCGAAGAGCTCCATAACAACCACCATTCGTACCCGACGTCGGCACGGCTGTCGAACAAATGGTATGAATTCGACATCGGCTGGCTGTACATTCGCGTGATGGAAACAGTCGGGTTGGCGCGCGTCAAGAAAACAGCGCCGCAAGTCCGCTTCAATACGACGAAAACCGAATGCGACGCTGAAACGCTGCAAGCAGTGATTACGCATCGCTACGACGTGCTGGCAAAATATGCGAAAACCTTGCGCCGCACCTGCGCTGAAGAAGTTGTCAAGCTGAAGCAGCGTGCTTCGAATTCGAGCCTCGATTTATCGGCGTTGAAGCGCTGGCTGCATAGCGATGCGAAGGACCTTGAAGCGACGGAACGCGCCGAGTTTGACGAAGCTTTGCGTTACAGTAAGGTACTGTCGACTGTGTATGCGATGCGGCAGGATTTGTCTGCGCTATGGCAGCGATCGACGGCAACCAAGGAGCAACTGGTCAGCCATCTGCAGGACTGGTGCCGCCGCGCTGAAGCGAGCGGCATTGCGCCATTGCAGGAGTTTTCCAGGAAGCTGCGCTACTACGCGTGAGGTAGTTCAACCAACAGGCCCGCCTAGTGCGGGCTTTTTTATGTTCTTTGGGTTTCGCGCGAAAGGCATTCATGCGAGAAATACCGCAAAGACAAAAGCCCGCGCGTAGCGGGCTTTTGTTTTCTTCTGTTTTCTTAGGCGGGCAGAAACCCCGGCCTAACCATAAAACGACATCACTTCAACTTCGTTTCCTTGTATTTGACGTGCTTGCGCACGACCGGATCGTACTTACTGATTTCCATTTTTTCCGGCATCGTGCGTTTGTTCTTGGTCGTCGTATAAAAATGACCGGTGCCCGCAGTTGACTCGAGCTTGATCTTGTCGCGCATCGTTTGCTCCTGGATTCGCTGGTTCTAAATTTTCTCGCCGCGCGCCCGCATGGCGGCGAGAACGGCGTCTATGCCGTTTTTGTCTATCGTACGCAGGCCCGCAGTCGACAGGCGCAAGCTGACCCAGCGATTTTCGCCTTCAACCCAGAATCTGCGGTTCTGCAGATTCGGTAGAAAGCGCCGCTTGGTCTTGTTGTTTGCGTGCGAAACATGATTGCCGGTTAAAGGCTTTTTGCCGGTTACTTCACAAACTCGCGCCATGATTGCTCCAGAACTTGCTTCTTCCGTGCGGCGCCAAACTTCGCGCCCGCCCGGTTTTGAGAAAGCGTGTTTTATACCACATCACGCGCTCATCTCTCAAGCCGGATATCGCCCCGGCTCGCTAAAGCAACCCTCTTTCGGCGAACGACAAAGTGCCGCCGCCGGCCACAATGAAATGATCGAGCACTTTGATGTCGACAAGGGCGAGCGCCTGTTTTAGCGCTTGCGTCAGCAGTTGATCGGCATTGCTCGGCTCGGCGACGCCGGACGGGTGATTATGGGCAAAAATCGCCGCGGCAGCGTTATGGTAAAGCGCGCGCTTGACGACTTCGCGCGGGTAAACGCTGGTCTGCGTCAATGTCCCGCGGAACAGCTCTTCGCTCGCAACCACCCTGTTCTGCGCGTCAAGAAACAAGACGACGAACACTTCATGTGCGCGGCCTTGTAGAGCCAGACGCAAGTAATCGCGCACGGCCTGCGGAGAACTCATCGCGTCACCGCGCTTGATTTCTTCCCGCAGCGCGCGCTGCGCCATTTCGAGCACTGCCTGGAGCTGCGCGTATTTGGCCGGGCCCAGGCCGCCGATGGCGCAGAAATCTGCCTGCGACGCTGCAAAGAGCCCGCCCAGGCCGGCGAATCGCTGCAGCAGGTCCCGCGCTAGATCGACTGCGCTTTTGCCCGGAACGCCGGTCCGCAGAAAAATCGCCAAAAGTTCGCCGTCGGACAGGCTTTGCGCGCCCTTCTGCAACAGTTTCTCACGCGGCCGTTCGAGCTCTGGCCAATCGTTGATCGCCATGGTCCCCTCCCCCCGAATTCCGCCTAGTCCCGTTAGCAAGGCGCCGGATTTCGGCTTAACATAGGCGTCCGATTCATCCCACATCCGCAAAGCAGGCGCCAGACTGACCAGACGGATCATACGTAAAACAATCGCGACACACTATGGGCGCAAACCGACATCGTCTGCTGCTCGGCATCACCGGCGGCGTAGCGGCTTACAAAGCCGCTGAACTAGCGAGGCTGTTGCTGCAGGCCGGTAGCGATGTGCAGGTCGTGATGACAGCATCTGCGCAACGCTTCGTCACGCCGTTGACCTTTCAGTCTCTGACGGGCCGACCGGTCATCACCGACATGTGGAACGGCGGCGTCGATAACGGCATGCCGCATATCGAACTGAGCCGCGATCGCGATGGAATAGTCATCGCGCCGGCATCGGCCGATTTCATCGCGAAACTGGTAACGGGCCTTGCCGACGATCTGCTTTCCACGCTTTGCCTCGCGCGTGAATGCCCACTGATGGTCGCGCCGGCGATGAATCGGCAGATGTGGGAGCACGCGGCGACGCAACGCAATATGCGCCAGCTTGAAGCCGACGGCGTGACGATCGCCGGACCGGCAGCCGGCGCCCAGGCCTGCGGCGAAACCGGCTTCGGCCGGCTGCTTGAAGCGCCGGAACTCGCCGCCGCGATCGAGGCCTGGTTCGAGGCCTGGATGCAGCCGAAGCTGCTTCGCGACGTGCGCGTGCTGATTACCGCCGGCCCGACTTTCGAGGCGATCGATGCGGTGCGCGGCATCACCAACTTGAGTTCGGGCAAGATGGGTTACGCGATAGCGCAAGCCGCGATTGCAGCCGGCGCCGACGTCACGCTGGTTTCCGGGCGGACTTGCATGGGAGCGCCGAAGCAAGCCCGATTGATCAACGTAACGAGCGCCGCCGAGATGCTGGCCGCGGTCACTGCCGAGACTTCCTCGTGCGCCATTTTCATCGGCGTCGCCGCGGTCGCCGACTATAGGGTCGTCACGCCGAATCCGCAGAAAATCAAGAAGACAAAGGATACGCTGACACTTGAGCTGGCGCGCAATCCCGATATTCTGGAATACGTCGCCAGCCTGCCGCAGCCGCCGTTTTGCGTCGGCTTCGCAGCAGAAAGCGAGAACCTGGTCGAATACGCGCAGGAGAAACGGCGGCGCAAGAAGCTGCCGCTGCTAGTGGCCAATCTCGTGCAGGACGCGCTAAGCCGCGACGACAACGAATTGATTCTATTTGACGATGAAGGCGCGCACCCCTTACCGAGAGCCGCGAAAAGCGTGCTCGCCGGGCAGCTCATTGCGCACGTTGCGAAGTTGTATCGAAATCCCGCGCTCACGCAAAAACGAAAAGCTTCGTGACCCGAATCGACATCAAACTCCTCGACGAACGCCTGCGCGCCGCGCCGCCTGCTTATGCGACGCCAGGCTCCGCTGGCCTCGACCTTCGCGCGTGCATCGAAGCGCCGCTGCGGCTTGCGCCCGGCCGCGCCGAACTGATACCGACCGGGCTCGCCATCCACCTGGCCGATCCGACCTTAGCCGCCATCATCCTGCCGCGCTCCGGGCTTGGTCATAAGCACGGCGTCGTGCTCGGGAATCTGGTTGGCCTGATCGATTCGGATTATCAGGGGCAGCTGATGGTGTCGTGCTGGAACCGCAGCGATCAGGCTTTCGAGCTGCAGCCGATGGAACGCATCGCCCAACTCATCATTGTGCCGGTGCTGCAAGCCCGCTTCAACGTCGTCGACGACTTCGTCGAGAGCATGCGCGGCGCGCTTGGTTTCGGCAGCACCGGGCAACACTGATGGCGGAAGCCGAAGCCATCGTGTTGTTCGCACACGGCGCTCGTGATGCCGAATGGGCCGAGCCGTTTCATAAACTGCAGCGCATGATTGCGGCGAGAAAGCCCGTCATTCCGGTCGAACTCGCGTTTCTCGAAATCATGCAGCCCTCGTTGCCCGACGCGATCGCGAAGCTGGCAAATCGCGGCATCGAGGCGATTACCGTGATTCCGGTGTTCTTCGCGCGCGGCGGGCATTTGAAGCAGGATGTCCCGGCGCTGCTCGCCGACATCGAAAAACGCCACACTACGGTCAGGATCAAACTGACTCCGGCTATTGGAGAAGTCGATGCGATCCTGACGGCGATCGCTGCCTGGGCGTGCGCAGTCGCGTAAGCGGAAAGCCTGGGATAGCAGGACGGCGGCGGAGCGAATGAGAACCTTTCAGGCGCAGCGGGCTCTATTCAACCAGGGAAGGCAGTTAAATAACTCCGGGTAGTCTGGGGAGCGGTGCGTTAGCCGCGATATAATTCAACGCCGATTTTCAACGCCGATTTATCGGCATTCCAGCTTTCGATTCTCGCGATGGACTTCACTATATTCGACACGGGCGATCCAAGAAGCCCGGGCTCGGGCGAGCCCAAAACCACCGATAAAGCGTCGGAAAAAGCCGCTGCGGCTGGCGCCGCTTCGCACGCGCAAAAAAATGTTGCTGGCCACGGAGATCTCAAGAGATCCGATCCGCCGACGCGTCCGGGGCTTAACGAAGCTACCAAGCCGCGCTTTCCGCGCGGCTATCTGCTCACGGTTTGCACGCTGATTATCGAGAACGATGACATCGAATCCAGCCGGATCCTCGCCAATCTGTTTCGTGCGCTTTATCAGGACCAAACTGCGTTCAACTTTTCTGCCCTGAACCAGCTCGGTGCACTCAACCGCGAACACGCGGAGAAGTTGATCGCAGCCAAACTGGCCGGTGCTTATACACCCGTGGAATGGGAGCGCGCGTTTCGTCTGATCGAAGAGTACGCCGATCCGTATCTGCCCGCAGCCCCAGCGAATCCCGAGGTCAGCGAAGAGACGGGCTACCTCGACGACGCGCTCGCCGGTCTGCGCGAACAGTATCTGGCGCCATCACCCGAAGCCCCGCCCAAACCGCTACCGCAGCCGCAGCAACAGCCTGAAAGAAGTCCGTCCAGTCAAAGCATCGAACGGGAAAGAGCGCAGCCGCGTCAGCCCTTCGAAAAGCCGGCTGCCGCGCCAACCGCGCCTGCTGTTACGCCTGCTGTTAAAGCCGAGCCGCAACGCACGCAACCGGCGCCAGCGGAGCGGATCCGATCGATACAGCAAACCCGGCTGACGGAACCGACACGTCCGCCCGAACGCACACCCCCAACCGAACCCAGTAGGCAGCAAACGCCTCGCAAAAGTCAGCCACCGATCCAGCGCGCCGAGCCGCGACAGCATTTCGCGCGAACCGATCCGCCCATTGGCTTTGTCAGGACCGAGCCGCCGCCGCAGGTCAGCGCTCGGCACGATCGGGGCGAGAGGGACAAGAGGGACGATGCGGGCCCGGTCAACTTCATCGTGCCGCCCGATTCGTTCCGGCAGCCAGGCAACGCAGATTTCGACGCCCTGCGCCGTGAGCCGATCATCAACCTCGACGTGCCGCTGCAACCCGACCGCGAGTCGAATGGCGAACCGGAGCGCGGAGGTCATGACAAGTTGATGTACGGCTTGCTGGCGTTGATCATTATTGCAGCCCTGGCTTTCGTCGCGATCAACTATTCCCTGTTCTACAAAGGCGGAATTCCCGGGCTCAGCAAGTCGGCCGAGGTTTCGCGGCTTCCTGATCTGCAAGCGCGGAAAGTCTTGGCCAGCGCTGCGACATTGAGCGGACCAATCGATTTGATCCCGGTCAGCCAGAAAACGGCGATCGCGCCACCGCGTGGGATGGCCTTCCCCGCCCCTCGGAAGACGGAGCAAGGACCATCCGAATCTTCAACCACGCCGGCGGATGCCGATGGCTTGGCGGCGGTTCAAGCAAGGGCGGCAAGGGCGACTTCACCTGCCCTGTCGATGGCGATGGATAAGTCCTCCGCGTCCGCGCTTACATCGAATGGAGCAGTCGCAACAGCATCGGAATCAGCGACCCTGCGAAGCAGAGTCGAAGCTTCGAAACCACCTGCAGTCGCCAAAGAATCGCCATCCCGCGCTAACGCGACTCGCGCGGCGTCTGCCGCCAGTGGCACGCGCAAAGTAGCGCTCAGCGACCGCTACGCCTCGCGCAAGACAGCAGTCGAAGCGGACGGGCCGAAATCTCCGGCTTATCTGACCTTTGCCGTCTCGCCGTGGGGCGAAGTCTACGTCAACGGCCGCAGGCACGGCGCTTCGCCGCCGTTGCAGCGACTTGAGCTCGAGCCTGGCAAACACACCGTCGAGATTCGCAACGGCGACTTGACGCCCTACCGCACCGTGGTTGAGCTCGAACCGCAGACAACCGTCAACATCCGCCAACAGTTTCGCTAGTGTTCTGTCCCGCAAATAGCTTCATAAAATGAAACCGGATGATTTTTAACCCGGGCGAGGCGGGAGCCCGAAGCAATAGCCGGACTATTGCAAGGGCGACCAACGAAGCCTGGGGCAAAAAGGGCCGGTTTCATATGGAGTTTATTTGCGGGACAGGACACTCGATGCGGGCTCGGTTGACGGGCGCGTATCTGCTGGTGTTATTGGCCGCAGGCTTTGCCGCCGGTTGCGCAACAACGGCGATCAAGCCATCCCCCGAAGTCGTCGCGCTATTTTGGGGGAATGGCAAGCAGGATTTGACCAGCGCCATCAAGCGCTACGAGGACGGCGATTATGTGTCCGCGCAGTACTACCTGAAAAGTGCGCTGGCCTCCGGTCTGCATGTCGTCGAAGACCGCGTGACCGCGCATAAATACCTCGCTTTCCTATACTGCGCAGAAGGAGACATCAAGCTTTGCCACGATGAATTTGCGATGGCGCTTGACCTCGACAGAGGCTTCACCCTGACCCCCAGCGAAGCCACCCATCCGGTGTGGGGAGTCGTTTTCGATGACCTGAAATCCGGGTCCGACGAAGACAATGACGAAACGCCAAACTAACGCTCTGCCGTTGCTCTGGGCAACGGTCCTGCTCCCGCAAATAGCCGCGCTTCGAATATTCGGCCGCCTACCAGGCAAATCCGGCAGGACGGTCGCTCATTCAGGAAGCCGCTGTGTGCTGACCGAACTTTTTCAACTGAAATGGGCGCGCGCGGTTTCCGGTTTCGCGGTTCTTTCCGCGCTGAACTGGGCCGCGCCTGCTGTAGCCGACGCGCTGCCCGAGACGACTATCCAGATTGGCGGATACGCGATCCGCGTGGAAGTCGCGGATACGCCCGCCTCCCGGACCCGCGGCCTGATGCGACGAAAAAATCTCGCCGAGAATCAGGGCATGCTGTTCGTATTCGACGAGGCCGCGGCGCACAGCATCTGGATGAAAGATACGCCGCTGCCGCTTGCCGTCGCGTTCATCGACGCCAGCGGCAGAATCTTGAACATTGCCGAGATGAAGCCCTTCTCGCTCGACAATCATACTGCTGATGGCGATGCCCTATATGCGCTCGAGGTAAATCGCGGCTGGTTTAGCCGCCGCGGTATCAAGGCCGGCGACAAGGTCGAACGCCTTGAAATCCATGTCAAATAGGCAAGAATTCCGCTGGCGTTGAATCCTCGGTATTCGCCGCCGCAGCATTGTTCAAGCCCGTTCGCTAACGACTTAACACAAGCTACCGCCGCGTAGGCGCGAGAACCAGGCTTCGCTCAGGCTTTACTGGAGAAGTTCTTGTTAGCGAAATCCCAGTTGACGACGCTCCAGAACGCTTCGAGAAATTTAGCGCGCGCATTCCTGTAATCGATGTAATACGCGTGTTCCCAGACGTCGCAGGTCAAGAGCGCGGTCTTGTCCGAAGTCAAGGGGTTCAGCGCATTCGAGGTCGTTTCGATTGCCACCGAGCCGTCCTTGTTTCTGACCAGCCACGCCCATCCTGAGCCGAACTGACCAACCGCGGCTTCGCTGAACTGCTTTTTGAATTCGCTGAAGCTTTTAAACTTGTTCAGAATCGCGCCGGCCAGGTCGTCACCTGGATCGCCGCCGCAGCCAGGGCCCATGCAGTTCCAGAAAAATGTGTGATTCCAGACCTGCGCCGCGTTGTTGAAAACCTTCCCGTCCGATTTACGGACCACGTCTTCCAGCGCCATGCCCTGAAATTTGGTGCCATCGATCAACTTGTTCAGCGTATCGACATACGTTTTGTGATGCTTGCCGTAATGGAATTCGAGCGTTTCGCGCGAGATATGCGGCGCCAGGGCTTCCATCGGGTAAGGTAAAGGGGGCAGTTGGTGTTCCATGGGAAATCTCCTTTTTGTTTGTCGCAGGGGGACATTTTCGATTCTATAGAAAAGCGGCAGCCAGCGACATACGCGGGCATCACGCCGCAATCAGGTTTCCATTTCGCCGAGCAACCAGTTCCGGAAAATCGCTATCTCCGGACGCCCCGCATTCGCCTCCGAGCAAACCAGGTAATAGGCAAAACGTGACGGCAGACGTAATTCGAACGGAGTAACCAAGCGGCCCGAGGCGAGCTCCGCGGCCGCCAGCTTGGGCAGACTGAGGGCAACCCCCATGCTGTCGGCTGCTGCTTCGAGCGCGAGCGAGGAATGATTGAAGCGCGGCCCGCGGCTCGCATCGATATCGTCGACCCCGGCGGCTTGCAGCCAGACCGCCCAGTCGAGCTGATCTTCGTCCAGGTAAACCGTGTTGTCGTGCAACAGCGTGTGGTGGCGCAAATCACCCGGCTGACGCAACGGGTGCTCGCCATTCAGAAGCGCGGGGCTGCACAACGCCGTTACCCAATCGGAGCAGAGCTCGTCGACCTGGCACCCGGCATACGAGCCGGTGCCGAACCGAATCGCCAGATCGGCATCCTGCGCGCGCAAATCGTCTATTGCGGTGGTAGCCGGCGCCGGGTCGTGGCGCAGAACGTCGATTAGATCGAGGCTGGCGCTAATGCGTAGCTCGACACCCGGATGGACCGCGGCAAAACGCGGCAGGCGCGGAACCAGGTATTTGACAGCGAAAGCCGGCGCTACGCTGACCGTCAGCACGCTGCGTTTGTCATCCGGCCGCAGTTTGGCGACCGCTTTAGCGAGACTATCAAAACCCTTGCGCAATTCCGGCAGGCACGATCGTCCAGCTTCGGTCAACTCGAGCGCTCGGGTCAGACGGTGAAACAGCTGTGTGCCGAGGTCCCGTTCAAGCGTCCGAATCTGCTGGCTGATAGCGCCGGGCGAGACGTGCAGTTCTTCAGCAGCTTTCTTCAGGCTGAGATGGCGGGCAGCGGCTTCGAAAGCGCGCAAGCTATTTAGCGGCGGCAGGCGATCACTCATCTCTCATGCATTAGTTTTTCTAACTTGTACTACTCCAAGATATCGTTTGTTGCAGTGCAGTAAAGACGGCTATCCTTCTTTCTACCCCGGATCGCTTTGGGGGCAGGACGGTGGTTGCCGCATGGGTGCCGGCTATGTTAGGGCCGATACCACGCTTACCCGCCGTGAAGAAAATTATGACCACAAACGGAGTGAACAAATGAAAAAATTGACGATAGCCCTGGCAGCACTTGCAACGCTCGGTTTGGCACATCAGGCGACGGCTGGTTCTACTCACCCCGGCAGCATACTGAATCAGCCGGGCTCACAAACCGGAGCGGGATTGCTGCCGACCCATCCGACGCACATCAAACTGGGGCGCGCGCATACAAATCGCGAGCACCCGGCGGTGTTGAACGCCGGTGTCGCGCAGGGTTATGACTATGGATCGCATATCTATCCGCACCCGGCCGACCTTCAGAGCGCGAAGCGAACAAAGTAATAGCGAGCCAAGCGCCGCAGCGCCTCTGATCCCCCAACAACAGATCGCTCACCGCGGCGCAACCGTCCCTGGCTCTTTCCGATGGGCCAGGGGCTGGTTGCGCCCATCCGCCCTGCAGCGGAGTAGCTTAGAGCAAAGGCCGAATTTAAGCGCGGTGGTCGCACCGCAGGAGGAATCCGATGAGTAGCGTCGTACAACGCCTAGACGAAATGCAAAAGCCCGCCATGCTGCAACATCTGAGCGAATTATCGCCTGACGAACTGCGCTTGCGCTTCGGGAGCCCGATGAATGAGCAGACCTTGCAAAGGTATGTAGAAAGCATCGACTTTGGTCGCGATCAATTGTTCGGGATCTATGGGTCGGAACGCAGGCTCGTGGCGATGGCGCACGTTGCCGTCGATCCCGCAAAGCACTGTGCGGAACTCGGCCTCAGCGTCGCGCCGGACCAGCGGCGGCGCGGACAGGGCGAAACCTTGCTGCGTCGGGCGGTACTGCACGCCTCCAATAGCGGCGCGCGCGTAATCTACATGCAGTGTTTGCGAGAAAACGAGCCGATGATGCGGCTCGCGCGCAACGCCGGCTTCGTTGTCATTCCTGATGGCACCGAAGCCGATGCCAGTAAATCGGTCGCATCCAGCCCCGGTAGTTTTCTTCGCGAATTCTTGTACGACAAGATCGCCTTGGCCGATCACGCGCTTCAACACCAGATCGAATCTGATCAAGCTTCCTTCGAAAGCCGTTAGCCCGCTGCAGTCGACCTGAAACGATAAAGACCTGAGCGGCGACCGCAGCGCGCACTTCTGATCCGACCCTCAGAAAATTACGCCGGGATCAGCAGCGGCAGCGGATAGACTTCTGGGGCTACTGTCTTTTCCAGCTGCTGCTGCGCTGATCTCCCGCTCGCACCAGCCTACACTTTCGCCATCGTCAGATGGGCAGCGCCCCACGTTGTGCGCCAGCGCGTTTTCACACCCGATAGTCCGAGCAAGGCGACGATCGCGAGCAACGCGAAAATCATGAAGCCGAGCTGATAACTGCCGGTCAGCTGCTTCGAATAACCGAGGCTCGAAGCGAGATAAAAACCGCCAAGCCCGCCGGCCATGCCGACGAGGCCAGTCATCACGCCGATCTCCTTGCGGAAACGTTGCGGTACGAGTTGAAACACGGCGCCGTTGCCCATGCCGAGACTCAGCATGGCGACGATGAAAACGACCAGCGCCGTCGACGCTTGCTGCAATCCATAACTGACGATTCCCAACGCTGCCGCAGCCACGACGTACACGATCGACAACGACTTGATGCCGCCGATGCGGTCGGCCACCCAGCCGCCGAGCGGCCGCACCATCGAGCCGGCAAATACACAGCCGGCAGTGAAATAGCCGGCGGTCACGGCGGGCAAGCCGTACTGATCGTTGAAGTAGATGGTGAGCGATGACGCGAGGCCGACGAAGCCGCCGAAAGTCACGCTGTAGAAACCCATGAACCACCACGCGTCGCGATCCTTCAGCACTGTAAGGTAGTCCGTCAGCGGTTTGGCCGGGGGACATTCCGGGCTGTCCTTTGCCGCGATCGTATAGAAGATGAATACCAGAATGAGCGGAATTGCCGCCAGACCGAACACGTTGTTCCAGCCGTAGGCGAGCCCGAGCATCGGAGCAAGCAGCGCGGCGAACACCGTCCCCGAGTTGCCGGCGCCGGCCAGGCCAAGCGCCGTGCCCTGGTGCTCGGGCGGATACCAGCGCGATGCGAGCGGCAGCGCAACGGCGAACGACGCGCCGGCCACGCCCAGAAAAAGCCCGAGGATCAACACCTGCTCGTAGGATCTGACACCGATCAACCACGCGCCGAGCAGCGCGCCGATGACGACGATCTGGGCGAACGATCCGGCTTTCTTCGGCCCGATATGATCGTTCAGGATGCCCATGACGATGCGCAGCAGTGCGCCGGCCAGCACCGGCGTTGCTACCATCAAGCCCTTTTGCGCGGCGTTCAAGCCGAGGTCCTGCGCGATTTGCACCCCGAGTGGCCCGAGCATCACCCAGACCATGAAGCTGACGTCGAAATACAGAAATGCCGCCGCCAGGGTCGGCGTATGCCCGGCCTTCCAGAACGAAGATTTCATATTGCTTCCTTGAGTGGTGGAAAAAACTCGGCTGCTGCATTCGAAGATGACGATCGGTTCGGTGCAGCCAGAAATACCTGACCGTGTTCGACCTTGACGTTGAAGGTTTGCGTGCAGCCGACATCGGGCGCTACCGCTTTTCCATCGTCCAGACAGATCGTCCAGTTATGCAATGGGCATGCGACCTTGTTATCGAACACGATGCCCTGCGACAGGCGGCCGCCCTTGTGGGGGCAGCGATCGGCGACTGCAAACACGTGATCGTCGCGGCCTCGAAATATGGCGATATCGATATCGCCATTCCTGACGACGCGCGCACCCAGCGGCGGTATCGCGTCGAGCGGGCAAATATTTTTCCAGTTGTTCATCTCGTCTCGTTCGTATCGTTCACGTATTTTTGTTCACACGTCGTTGTTCAAATAATCGTTGTGTTCGTATCGCTGTCGCCACGCGTATATGTCAGTAGCGACGCTCTGGTTTGCTCCCCTCGACGGGGGAGGGCCCGGTGGGGGTGAAAACGTGCGCCGATCCCGCGCTCACCCCATCGCCCTGGCCTCGCCTTTCTTAGGCCGCCCTTTGAAAAACGGGGCAGGGGGATTTCTCCGCCGCTTGTGCCTCCTCGTTTTGCTCTCCCCTCAATCCCCCTTTTCAAAAGGGGGCGGAAAAAGCCACCCCTTACCCCTCCCGCCCCGGATGGCTGCGCGAACGCCGTGTCGACCTTCCGCCGTCAAGGGAAGGAAATAATCGCCTCATAAGGAAACCGCGCGGAATTTATGCATTCAGCATCTCGAACTCGCGCTTATCCGCGCTCTCGACACGCTCCAGCCACGGGTCTTTCTCGCCGGACAGCGCATATAGCAGCCGCCCATACAAGGCTTTTCGATTACTGGCATCGTCGACGACTTTCTGCTTCACGTAATCGAGGCCGGCGCGCGCGACGTAATGCACGGTACGGTCGAGATAGCGCGCTTCTTCGCGATACAGTTGCAGAAACGCGCCCGCATATTCAAGCACCTCTTCCGCGGTTTTCACTTTCACGAAAAACTGCGCGACTTCGGTCTTGATGCCGCCGTTGCCGGCGACGTAAATTTCCCAGCCCGATTCGACGCCAATGACACCGACATCCTTGATGCCCGATTCGGCGCAATTACGCGGGCAGCCCGACACCGCCATCTTGACCTTGTGCGGCGCGTACATTTTCCAGAACGTGCGTTCGAGATCGATGCCCATCTGCGTCGAATCCTGCACGCCAAAGCGACACCACTCGGATCCGACACAGGTTTTCACCGTGCGCAGCGCTTTCGCGTAGGCGTGTCCGGACGGCATCGCGAGGTCTTCCCAGACGCGCGGCAAATCTTCTTTTTTAACGCCGAGCAAATCGATGCGCTGCCCGCCCGTTACCTTCACGGTCGGAATTTTGTATTTGTCGACGACATCGGCAATGCGCCGCAGCTCGGCGGCATTGGTGGTGCCGCCGAACATGCGCGGCACGACCGAAAACGTGCCGTTTTTCTGGATATTCGCGTGCGCGCGTTCGTTTATGAAACGCGATTGCGGATCGTCGAGCGCCTGGTGCGGCCATGTCGACAGGAGGTAGTAGTTCAACGCCGGCCGGCAGCTCGCGCAGCCATTCGGCGTCTTCCAGTTGAGAAATTCCATGGTCCGCGGAATCGACAGCAGCTTTTCTTCGCGGATCGCGAGGCGCACATCTTCGTGCGTCAGATCGGTGCAGCCGCACACCGTTTTGGTTTTTGCCGCGACTGGCGCATAAGCGCCGCCGATCGTAGATGCGAGTATCTGCTCGACGAGGCCGGTGCACGAGCCGCACGACGACGACGCCTTGGTATGCTTGCGCACGTCCTCGAGCGTGAACAGGCCCTTTTCCTTGATCGCCTTGGCAA
This sequence comes from Burkholderiales bacterium, assembly GCA_014379915.1. Classification (GTDB taxonomy): domain Bacteria; phylum Pseudomonadota; class Gammaproteobacteria; order Burkholderiales; family JACMKV01; genus JACMKV01. The sequence continues at coordinate 3,443 of JACMKV010000009.1, read as the reverse complement.
TCGTGCCTTTGCACACGCCATTGCAGCCGCACACTTCCATCTCGTCGGGCATGCCGGACGCGCTGTTCTGGCCCTGATGGCCGAGATTGCCGAGATGCGACTGGCCCGACATCAGGTGATCGCGAATTTCCGAAATGTTTTTTGCATCGCGCAGCAACTGGAAATACCACGAGCCATCGACGGTGTCGCCGTACAGCACGCTGCCGATGATCTTGTTGTCGCGGATCACGATTTTCTTGTAGACGCCGGCGACCGGATCCGACATGACGATTTCTTCGCTGTCGCCGCCACCGCCGAAATCGCCGGCGGAAAACAGATCGACGCCGGTGACTTTCAATTTGGTCGACGTGACCGATCCTGCGTAACGCGCGATGCCCAGGTGCGCGAGGTGGTTTGCGCACACCTTGGCCATTTCAAACAGCGGCGCGACCAGCCCGTACGCGATGCCGCGATGCGAAACGCATTCGCCGACGGCATAAATGCGCGGATCGAACGTCTGCATGGTGTCGTTGACGACGATGCCGCGATTGCAATGGAGGCCGGCGGATTCGGCGAGTTTGACGTTCGGACGTATGCCAACCGCCATGACGACGAGATCGGCCGGCAGCGTTTCGCCTTCCTTGCCCGGAGCAGGCTTGAAGCGCACGCCCGAGACGCGGCCGTTTTCACCGAGGATTTCGGCGGTCTGCTTCTGCAGCAGGAACTTAAGCCCCTTGGCTTCCAGCGATTGCTGCAGTAGCTTCGCCGCGGCGCGGTCGAGCTGTCGCTCCATCAGCCATTCCATCAAGTGCACGACCGTCACGTCCATGCCGCGTAGCATCAGCCCATTCGCAGCTTCGAGCCCGAGCAGGCCGCCGCCGATGACGACGGCATGACGATACTTCGCAGCCGCTTCTATCATCGCGTGCGTATCGCCGATATCGCGGTAAGTCAGCACGCCCGCGAGATTTACGCCGGGTATCGGCAGCATGAACGGCGTCGAGCCGGTCGCCAGCAGCAGCCTGTCATATTCCACTTGCAAACCGTCGGCGGTTGTGACCGTGCGGCGCGGTCTATCAATGCGCGTGATTTCCTTGCCGAGATGCAGCGTGATGTTGTTCTGCGCATACCAGTCGACATCGTTCAGCATGATGTCTTTGATGGTCTGCTCGCCGGCCAGCACGGGCGACAACAGAATGCGGTTGTAATTCGGATGCGGCTCGGCGCCGAACACGGTGATGTCGTACAGGTCGGGTGCGATCTTCAGCAACTCTTCTAGCGTTCGCACGCCAGCCATGCCGTTGCCGACCATCACGAGTTTCAGTTTCTTCATTGCAGTACCTGTCCGAAAAAAATTCACGCTTCGCTTGCCGCGCGCGATATTCGTGTTATGCCGCCTGCCGGGCGGCGATCAGCGCGACCTGCGCCAGATCGACGACCTTGCCGACAACGATGATCGCCGGGCTCGCAAGTTGGGCATGGCGCACCGCGTCGCTCAAGTTGCCGAGATTGGCAAGGACCTGTTTCTGCGCCGCCAAGGTGCCGTTCTGTATCGCCGCCGCGGGTGTCGTCGCTGGCAAGCCGGCTGCGAGCAAAGCCGAAGTGATCTTTGCAAGCCGCGCGACACCCATATAAATCACCAACGTCATCCCGCACTTCGCCAACGCGCGCCAATCCGGTTCGTCGCCATTGCCACTGTGCCCAGTGACGAAGATAACGCCGTGCGTGTAATCGCGATGCGTGACCGGAATGCCGAGCGCAGCTGGCGCGGCAATTCCCGCCGTAATCCCGCTGACGACTTCGATATCGATACCGGCTGCGCGCAATGCCAGCACTTCTTCGCCGCCGCGCCCGAACACGAATGGATCGCCGCCCTTGACGCGCGCGACGATGCAACCGGCTTTCGCTTCGGCGATCATCAGACGTTCGATGAATTCCTGCGGTGTCGATCGGCAGCGGCGCGGCACGTTAGTGGCGAAGCCACCCACTTGCGGGTAGCGCGCCTGGCCTCCGCGTTTTCCTACATCGATTACGCGCGCACCGCGCCGCAAGAAATCCAGAACCTGGGGATTGACGAGATCATCGATCAGTACCAAATCGGCGATGCCAAGCGCACGCACCGCCTTTAGCGTCAGCAGTTCGATATCGCCGGGGCCGGCGCCGATCAAATAGACTTTTCCTGTTTTCATCTTGCTCACCGTTATTTTCACACTCGGCTTCGCAAGCTCTATACCAATAGTAGATGTTCTTTACGTTCAATGAGTTATTGTCGATGGATGGACACTTGCCGTGCGGACGTGCTTGAACATGGTGCACCGCAAATTGATGCTGCCTTCCTATGGTGCGCTGGGGGGACGCCAACCAACCAGTGGTCTATGGGGAAGCAGGCGAAGCGCCGCGGGCAGCGACCGACGGATTGCTGATGGACGGAATTAAGCCGCCGGGCACATCTGTTTCCGGTACAGAAATTCGAGCACTGCGGTGCGGAGCTCATGGTAGCGGTAATCATTAGCAAGCGTCAGGCGCTCGCGCGGCCGCGGCAGATCGACGCTGACGATATCGCCGACCACGGCCGCCGGGCCATTGGTCAGCATCACGATGCGGTCGGACAGCAATACCGCCTCGTCGACGTCGTGAGTCACCATGACCACGGTGCTGCGGGTTTCAGCAACAATGGTCATCAGCTCGTCCTGCAGGTGCGCGCGGGTCAAGGCATCGAGCGCGCCGAACGGCTCGTCCAGCAGCAGGATCTTGGGCTGCATGGCAAACGCGCGCGCGATGCCGACGCGCTGCTTCATGCCGCCCGAGATTTCGTGCGGCAGCTTGTTCTCGGCGTGAGCGAGATGCACGAGTTCGAGCGCTGCACGGGTGCGTTCCCTGAGCTGAGCCTTGGTCTCGCTCTCGCCGAATACACGCTCGACCGCAAGGTAGATGTTGTCGAAGCAGCTCATCCACGGCAGCAGCGAATGGTTCTGGAAAACTACCGCGCGATCCGGCCCCGGTCCGGCGACTTCGCGGCCATTGACGAATACGTTGCCGCGCGTCGGCATGACCAGGCCGGCGATCAGGTTGAGCAGCGTCGATTTGCCGCAGCCCGAATGCCCGATCAAGGTCACGAACTCGCCCTGGATCACCGTCAGGTCGATGTCGCTCAGCGCCTGAAAGAAACCTCTTTTGGTGTAGAACGCGACGTCGGCGTTCTCGATCTGCACGAGCTTTTCCATAACCGATCTCCTAGTGTCCTGAGTTGCTAGTTCGTGGATTAAACAGGGTGAATTTCGAGGCTGGCAATGAAAAGCGCCGAAATCGGCGCCAGACAAGGCGCGAACCACAGCCTGTACACCTGGCGAGGATTCGCAACGCGGTATGGCGGCGATTCTCGGCATCTTTTCTGTAGCTAATTAGCAACTCAGGTCACTAACGATATTCGAAGCGCCGGGCCAGCAGCAGCAGTGCCTGCTCCA
>JACMKV010000377.1 GCA_014379915.1 Burkholderiales bacterium | reverse complement strand
GTTTTGCAGAATCCGCTGAAACAGCATCGGCAACTCTTCGCAAGGGCGCATCGCGTACTTCTCGGCAAGCTTCAACATGGCGTCCTGCACGAGGTCGAGTGCCAGGTGTTCATCGCGCACTGCAAACACCGCGTGCTTGTAAGCGCGGCGCTCGACTCCAGCCAGAAAATCCGAAAGTTCCTGATAAGTAGCCAGTGGAATAACCCGTATTAGCCGCTGCCGCGGATCCGCTCGATTCGAACCGGTATAACGCGTGGATATTAGCAAATCTGCCGATTATTGCCGGAAACACTCCTTGCGGCGGCCCGCAAGGCGTCGCATTCTATTCGCATATTGGAGGATAGCCTCCATCTCCTGGAAAAGGTTTTTTAGCTTGACCGCATATCATCGAAACGGTAACGTTCTGGGCTCTGCAACATCCGGCTTCAAATCAAACCACTCATGCAAATTTCAGGCGCTGAAATCGTCATCCGTTGCCTGCAGGAAGAGGGCGTCGAATACATATTCGGCTATCCCGGCGGCGCGGTGTTGTTCATTTATGACGAGCTTTTCAAGCAAAGCAAGCTCAAGCACGTGCTGGTGCGGCATGAACAAGGCGCGGTCCACGCGGCGGACGGCTACGCGCGCGCCTGCCAGAAAGTCGGCGTTGCGCTGGTTACTTCCGGCCCCGGTGTAACCAACGCGGTCACCGGAATTGCCACCGCTTACATGGATTCTATTCCGGTCGTGATCATCAGCGGCCAGGTGCCGACGCCGGCGATCGGCCTCGATGCCTTCCAGGAAGTCGACACCGTGGGTATTACGCGGCCGTGCGTCAAGCACAACTTTCTCGTCAAAGATGTCAAGGACATCGCGACGACGATCAAAAAGGCCTTTTATCTCGCCGCAACCGGCCGGCCCGGACCGGTGCTGGTCGATATTCCCAAAGATATCACGCAGCATCTCGCTGAATTCAGTTACCCGCAAGAAGTGTCGATGCGCTCGTATACCCCCGTCACGCGCGGTCATTCCGGGCAGATCAAGAAAGCCATACAGCTGATCATGGACGCCAAGCGCCCGATGATTTACTCCGGCGGCGGCGTAATCCTCGGCGAAGCGGCTGGTGAATTAACCGAGCTGGTTCGCAACCTGGGTTTCCCCTGTACCAACACGCTGATGGGTTTAGGCGGCTATCCGGCGACCGATCCGCAGTTTGTCGGCATGCTCGGCATGCACGGCACGTATGAAGCCAATATGGCGATGCAGAATTGCGACGTGCTGCTTGCCATTGGCGCGCGCTTCGATGACCGCGTGATCGGTAATCCCAAACATTTCTATTCCGAAGACCGCCGCATCGTGCACATCGATATCGATCCGTCTTCGATTTCGAAACGCGTAAAAGTCGACGTTCCGATCGTCGGCAACGTCCGCGAAGTGCTGCAGGAGCTGATCAAGCAACTGGCGGCAACGCGGGAAAAACCCGAAGAAGCAGCGTTGGCAGCGTGGTGGTCTCAGATCGAGGAATGGCGCTCGCGCGATTGCCTGAAGTACGACCGTGCTTCGGCGATTATCAAGCCGCAATTCGTCGTTGAAAAGCTCTACGAAGTCACCAACGGCGACGCCTTCGTAACCTCGGACGTCGGCCAGCATCAGATGTGGGCTGCCCAATTCTACAAATTCGATTTGCCGCGGCGCTGGATCAATTCCGGCGGCCTCGGCACCATGGGTTTCGGCTTGCCGGCGGCAATGGGCGTGCAGCTCGCGCATCCGGGCGCCGACGTCGTCTGCATCACCGGCGAAGCCAGCATACAAATGTGCATTCAGGAGCTGTCGACCTGCAAGCAATATCATCTGCCGGTCAAAATCGTGAACCTGAACAATCGCTACATGGGCATGGTGCGGCAGTGGCAGGAGTTTTTCCACGGCAACCGCTATGCTGAATCGTATATGGACGCGCTGCCGGATTTTGTAAAGCTTGCGGAAGCCTACGGCCATGTCGGCATGAAAATTGAGCAGCCATCCGATGTCGAAGGCGCGCTGCGTGAAGCGTTTTCGCGGAAAGATGATCTCGTCTTCCTCGATTTCATTACCGATCAGTCGGAAAACGTATTTCCGATGGTGCCCGGCGGCAAGGGTCTGAGCGAAATGATTCTGGTCTGAGCGACGAAGCACGCTGCCGAATCGCTCGGTCGAGCTTCTTCATAAGCTCGATGCGGCGCGCAGGAAAAGACCGGGCCACGGCCTGGAAAGCCGCCAGCTGGCAATATAGATGCATCCCGTCCGACATTCCGCCTATTCAGAAAAAAGGGGCGCGGCACCATGCGGCATATCTTGTCTTTATTGATGGAAAACGAGTCCGGCGCGTTATCGCGTGTTTCCGGTTTGTTCTCCGCGCGCGGTTATAACATCGAATCGCTGACTGTGGCGCCGACCGAGGATCCAACCTTGTCGCGCATGACGATCGTGACCAGCGGCTCGGACGACGTCATCGAACAGATCACCAAGCAGCTGAACAAGCTGATCGAGATCGTCAAGGTCGTCGATCTGAACGACGGCGAATACATCGAACGCGAACTGATGCTGGTCAAGGTCCGCGCGTCCGGCAAGGAACGCGAGGAGATGAAGCGCATGGCCGATATTTTCCGCGGCCGCGTGATCGACGTCACTGACAAGGCTTACACGATCGAACTGACTGGCACCGGCACCAAGCTCAACGCTTTTCTCGAAGCGATCGAGTCCGATGCAATTCTTGAAACCGTGCGCACAGGCGCATCCGGCATCGGACGCGGCGAGCGCATACTGAAAGTCTGAATCGGCTCCTTTGTCTGGGAGCACGAAGCTGCAATCACCATTCGCGAGGAATTCATGAAGGTTTATTACGATAAAGACGCCGATTTATCACTGATCAAAGGGAAAAAAGTTGCCATCGTCGGCTATGGTTCACAGGGCCATGCGCACGCCAACAACCTGAAGGAATCCGGCGTCAAGGTTTTGGTCGCCTTGCGCAAAAACGGCGCATCCTGGAAAAAGGCTGAGGCTGCCGGGCTCCCGGTCGCAACGGTCAGCGAAGGCGTCAAGGATGCCGATGTCGTCATGATCCTGCTTCCGGACGAAAACCATGCGGATGTCTACCGGGACCAGATCGAACCGAATATCAAGCAAGGCGCGGCGCTCGCGTTTGCGCATGGCTTCAACATTCACTTCGGCCAGATCGAACCGCGCGCCGATCTCGATGTGATCATGATTGCGCCGAAAGGGCCGGGACATCTGGTCCGTTCGACTTATACGCAAGGCGGCGGTGTGCCTGCGTTGATCGCCGTTGCCCAGAACGCCAGTGGCAACGCGCGCGATGTTGCCTTGTCCTACGCATCGGCGATCGGCGCGGGGCGCGCCGGTGTGATCGAAACCACGTTTCGTGAAGAAACGGAAACCGATCTGTTCGGTGAGCAAGCGGTATTGTGCGGCGGCCTGACCGCGCTCGCCCAAGCCGGATTCGACACGCTGGTTGAAGCCGGTTATGCGCCCGAGATGGCGTATTTCGAATGCCTGCACGAACTGAAGCTGATCGTCGATCTGATGTACGAAGGCGGCATTGCCAACATGCGCTATTCGATTTCGAATACCGCCGAATATGGCGATTTCACGCGTGGGCCCCGTATCATCACCGAGCGGACGCGCCAGGAAATGCGCAAAATTCTGCATGAAATCCAAAGCGGGCAATTCGCGAAGGAATTCATTCTCGAAAATCGCGCGGGCGCGGCTTCGTTGAAAGCGATGCGCCGGGTCGGCAAAGAGCATCAGATCGAGCTGGTCGGCGCCAAGCTTCGCGACATGATGCCCTGGATAAAAAAGAACAAGCTGGTCGACCAATCGAGAAACTAGCGGCAAAAATCAGCTAGCGGCGCCGGTGCTGGTGCCGAGGCACGCGCTGCGTGCCCGTTTAAGGGTCTGAACTGCAAAGCGATTTTGCAGTCTATTTTTCCGGTATTTCAGCTCGGATTCTCCTTTTCTGCATGGCAAATTATCCTCACCCCATCATCGCTCGCGAGGGTTGGCTTTTTCTTGCCGGCAGCATCGTTGTTTCCCTGATCGCGAGTTATTTTTTCGGCTGGTGGTCAATCCCGCTGTGGTTGATCAGCATCTTTGTGCTGCAGTTTTTTCGCGACCCGCCCCGGGACATTCCGCAGATGGAGAACGCTGTTCTCGCCCCGGCCGACGGGCGCATCGTGTCGGTCGAGCGCGCGCACGATCCTTACCTGAACCGCGAAGCCTTGCGTCTCAGCGTGTTTATGAATGTGTTCAATGCGCACTCGAACCGCAGCCCGGTCGATGGCGTCGTCCGCGAAACCTGGTATCACCCGGGAAGTTTCGTCAACGCCTCGCTGGCCAAGGCTTCACTCGACAATGAGCGCAGCGCGATGTGGTTGAAAACGAAAAATGGCATCGACGTAACCTGCGTTCAGGTTGCTGGACTGGTCGCGCGGCGCATTCTGTCCTACGCAAAGGTCGGCGACCAACTGAGTCGCGGGCAACGCTATGGATTCATTCGTTTCGGGTCGCGCGTCGATGTCTACCTGCCGATCGGTTCCAAACCGAAAGCCAGCGTCGGCGACAAAGTTTATGCGACCTGCACCATACTTGCCGAACTGCCAAACAACGCCTAGTGCCTTGAGTTGCTGGTTCGCGGAATAATCAGGATGAACTTCGAGGCTGGCAATGAAAAGTGTGCCGAAATCGGCGCCAGATGTGCTCGCAAACCACACCCGGCGCGAACCACAGCTCCTATCCTGGCGAGGATACACAACGCGGTATGGCGGCGATTCTCGGACCTTTTCTGTAGCGACACGCAACTCAGGACACTAAGAAATTATGGACTCCGAATATCGCCAGCCCGATCCTGACAGCGCCAAAGGGCAAATGAGGCGGCGAGGCATATACCTGCTGCCGAACTTGTTTACTACGGCCGGCTTGTTCGCAGGTTTCTATGCGATCGTTCAGGCGATGAACGGCAGGTTCGAATACGCAGCAATCGCGATTTTCGTTGCTATGGTTACCGACAGTCTCGACGGCCGCGTCGCCCGCCTGACGCGCACGCAAAGCGCGTTTGGCGTCGAATACGACAGCCTGTCCGATATGGTCGCGTTCGGCGTTGCGCCCGCGCTGGTAATCTATGTATGGGCGCTGCAGGGACTGGGCAAGCTCGGCTGGCTCGCAGCTTTTATTCACTGCGCGGGCGCCGCTTTGCGCCTTGCGCGCTTCAACACGCAGGTGGAAGTCGCCGACAAACGATATTTTCAGGGCTTACCAAGCCCGGCTGCCGCGGCATTGGTCGCTGGCCTGGTATGGACCATGAACGATTTTCAGATCGCCGGCCGCGATGTCGCCTGGCTGGCCTGGTTCGTCACGCTGTTTACCGGGATAACCATGGTCAGCGCCGTGCGCTTCTACAGTTTCAAGGACGTCAATTTCCGGCGCAGCGTACCATTTGTGTTCATGCTGCTTCTCGTGCTGTCGTTCATGCTGGTCTCGTACGATCCGCCGACGGTGCTTTTCGGTCTGTTCGTTGTATATGGTTTGTCAGGCTACGTGCAGTGGATCTGGCAATGGTATAAAAAGCGGGGAGTTGTGGAGCCGCCGATCGAACGTGAACGCGATTGAGATTTCGCGGCCCCGCCGACACGTTAGCCGCAGGCCCGCTTGCGGGAGGCGGGGCCAAGGCGCGCTCCCCGCAGACGGCCGCTTCGCGGTAACGAGTCCGCGCGCCCCGCCGACACGTTAGCCGCAGGCCCGCTTGCGGGAGGGGCGTCGCGACCCGGTATCCGCGCAGCGGCT
>JACMKV010000376.1 GCA_014379915.1 Burkholderiales bacterium | reverse complement strand
CTGGCGAAACAGTTGCGCGCATTCTTCCCAGGCTTTCGAGTACTCGCCACGGTCGAGCAGGGTGAGCCACTTCTCGCCCGCCGCCTGCGCGGCGATTTCCTTGAAAGCAGCGGATGAATCGCCGGACGGCATCGTGACCGACGCCCCGGGCGTCGACGGGGGCGGCAACTTCGTCTGCGCGACGGCCGTTGCACAGCACAGCCCGAAGAAAGGGGTCAGCAAGCGAAGTGTGATCATGGTTTTAGCTCGGGGTGTACGCCAATCGAATATAAATGGGCGCAAACGGCGCCGCCTGAGTGATATCGATCAATGCTTCGCGTGCAAGTTCCAGCAGCGCGAGGAAATGCACGATCGCGACCGCGGCGCCGCGCGCGGGATGGAACAGGTCACCGAACTCGACAAACTTCGCTTGCTGCAACGTCTTCAGAATCGAGCTCATATGCTCGCGCACCGACAGTTCTTCGCGGTTAATGTGGTGCCGGGCAGTGAGCTGAGCGCGCCTGACGACCTCGGCCCACGCATCGCGCAAATCGATCACGTTGACTTCCGGGGAGCGCTTTTCGAGCGACTGTTCGATCATCACGGCTGCGCGCAAAAAATCGCGCCCCGCGCGCGGCAATTCGTCGAGACGCTGCGCGGCGAGCTTCATCCGCTCATATTCCAGTAGCCGGCGGACGAGCTCTGCGCGTGGGTCCTCGCCCTCGTCGCCGCTGTCGGCCTTGCGTGCCGGGAGCAGCATTCGCGACTTGATTTCTATCAGTAGTGCGGCCATCAGCAAATACTCGGCCGCTAACTCGAGGTTCTTGGCGCGAATTTGATCGATGTACGTCAGATACTGCAGCGTCAACGGCGCCATCGGGATGTCGAGCACGTTGAAGTGCTGCTTGCGAATTAGATACAGCAGCAGATCGAGCGGCCCCTCAAACGCCTCGAGAAAGATTTCAAGTGCGTCGGGCGGAATGTACAAATCGTCGGGCAGCCGGAACAGCGGCTCGCCGTAGAGCCGGGCGAGCGCAACGGTATCGAGCGCGCGGTGTCGCCGATCCGGCGTGCCCTCCGCGGCGGGGTCAAGCGCCGTCACAGCGTCGGCTTCGAACAAATCAGAGGCGCCGGGGTTCAACTATTTCGCCTCGCCCTTCGGAAACTTCGATCCATAGACGTAAGCCGGTTGCGGAACGTCGGATGCCTCGTAGCGCTTGTAAAGATCGGCGTCGATGCTTTTGTCCCAGAAAATTGCGCGACCTTCGCGTTGGCCACGCTCGATCTCCGGATTTTTCTGTTTGAGTTCGCGCAGAAAACGCGTGATTTCGGATTCGTAAGCTCTTTGCATATCTCTCATCCAAACGTTGCGGCGAGTTTACGGCACGCCGTCGGCGATTCGTGGGGCTCAGTGCAGCGCGGAACGGCGCTGTCCGGCATCGCGAAGGCTGGTTTCCAAGTACGATCTTCTCCCAAACGTTCGTCGCGAGTTGAAGCGCCAATTGCGCAGACGACCTTCACTAGAGAATGTCCGCAGCATGACGTATAGCGTCAAAGAGATTTTTTACACGCTGCAAGGCGAGGGGGCGAACTCCGGACGGCCGGCCGTTTTTTGCCGGTTCTCCGGCTGCAACCTGTGGAGTGGCCGAGAGGAGGACCGCAGTTCTGCGATATGCCGCTTTTGCGACACGGATTTCGTTGGAACCGACGGCCTAGGCGGAGGCAAATTCAATCGGGCCTCGGTACTTGCCGCCGCGATTGAAACGGCGTGGACGGCGCGAACCGAACATCAGCGCTTCGTCGTCTTTACCGGCGGCGAGCCGTTGCTTCAACTCGATTCGGCCCTCATCGATGAACTCCATCTGCGGCGCTTCTCAATTGCCGTTGAGACAAACGGCACGATCCATCCACCAGGTGGCATTGACTGGACCTGTATGAGTCCCAAATCGGGTACTGAACTTGTTGTGCGCAGGGGCGAAGAGCTTAAATTGGTCTTTCCGCAAGATGGACTATCTCCGGCGGAACTTGAGAGCCTGGAGTTCCGGCATTTCTTTCTTCAGCCTATGGACGGACCACGAAGAGATGAGAACACCAAGAGCGCTATCGAGTATTGCAAAGAAAATCCAAAGTGGCGGCTAAGCCTGCAGACGCACAAGATGATTGGCATCCGGTGAAGGCAGCGCTGTGCTGACCATCACTAAGCGCCTTGAATTTGATGCTGGGCATCGTATCCCTGACCATAAAGGTCAGTGCTGGAATGTGCACGGTCACCGATATGTTCTAGAGGTGACATTGGTCGGTGAACCCATGAACCAGCCGGGGACATCCGACCACGGAATGCTGATGGACTTTTCGGACGTGACGCGAGTCGCAAGAGAACACCTGGTCGACGCATGGGACCATGCGTTCCTGGTCTTTGAGGGAGATGATGCAGTTCGAAAACTCCTGGCGGCCATTCCAAACCACAAGACGGTAGTGCTCGACCGCGTGCCAACCGTCGAAAACCTCGCTGCGATTGCATTCGAACTCTTGCGACGTGTTTACGACGCGCGTTTCGGCAACGAGCTGTCGCTTACGCGAATTCGACTGTTTGAGACGCCTAACTGCTGGGCGGATTGCTCCTCGTAGTTCAGCGCCGACCCTAGGCGCTTGCCAACAACGCATTAGAGCGCGCCAGCGCGGCGGGCATATCGGGCACGACGTTGCCCGCGCCAAGGCGCTCGATGAAGCCGGAGCGCGTCAGCATCGACGAGGGTTGCTCGTGCGCGCCCGCAAGAATCAGCGTTCCGCCGTGCTTTGAAAGCTGCCGGCGCAGCGTATCGAGCGCATCGACGCCGGTCGTATCAAGCGAAATCAGAAGCGCCAAGTCGAAGATGATGACGCGCGGCGCCTGCTCACTCGCATACCGGGACGGATCGTTGATGGCTTCGAGCTTTGAAACCGCGCCGAAGAACAGCGAGCCGAACAACCGGTACGCCTCCACTCCGTGCTGCGCTTCAGCTGCCGCGAGCGCGATCGGCTCAATGCGAGTGATCTGCGATATCCGGTAAATGAAAAACAGGCTGGCGAGTATCAGGCCGACCTGGACCGCTACCGTGATGTCGAATATCACGGTCAGAAAAAACGTTGCCAGCAGGATCGTTCGATACGTGACCGGAAAGTTTTTAAGGCGCACGAACTCGTGCCATTCGCCCATGTTCCACGCCACCAGCATCAAGATGGCGGCCAG
>JACMKV010000375.1 GCA_014379915.1 Burkholderiales bacterium | reverse complement strand
CAGCCAGCCTTCGGTTGCCTGCTTGACGTAATCGGCCTTGCCCTTGTCCACGTCCGGCAACTCGATCTTCTGAAACTTCTTCTCGTCCGTATAAACCGCGAAGCCGGTGAAACTCTGCGCGCCAAAAGTCGCGGCCACCGCATTGGCGTCCCCCGACGGCTTGCCATCGTGGGTCAGCTGGAAATAGGTCGCAGGAGCCACGGCTGCGGCGCCGCCGTTCTTGATCTCGAGCGCGACATCAATCACATAACTGTTGCGCGTGAAGCGATATGTCTTCGTCGCTACAAGCCCATCCGCACCCTGTCCCGTGAAACGGATTTCGAGCGCGTTCTGCCCTTCCGCCAGCAGCAAACCACCTGGTTCCGCTTTCCAAATTGTGCGGTGATTCGGGCCGCTGTCGCCGGTCAATCCGCTTTGCGCCTGGTAGCGATGCTCGGCTCCAAGCAGCAGCAGGTTCTTGGCCGAATCCTTGGCTTCCTTGTGCTTCAGGAGTTCCACCTGTTTGAGGGTGGCGCCGAGGGTGTCTATCTCAGCAACGACCAGGTCGGTACGAACCACGACGGTTTCGCCTTTAGCCGCCGGCGCAACAGCACCCGGTACGCTGCCGGTCGGGGCAGCGGGAGACGCGCCAGGCGTTGCAGCCGGTTTGGTTGGCGATGCCGGCACCGTGGTTGCCGACGATGCCTGCGCCTGGGGTGCCGGTTTGGGGCGCTGTTCCTTTTCCCAAGCATCCCACAGCATCAGTATCGAGAAGCCGAACACGAAAAAAAGAATAAGGCGTTGCGTATCCATCATTGCTGCCCTTGCATCGGCGCGCGGGCCGTGATTTTCACATCGGGAACCGGATCGAAGCCGCCACTACACCACGGTCCGCAACGGCACAAGCGCCGCGCGCTCAGCCATCCGCCGCGCAATGCTCCGTGTTCCTGAAGGGCCTGTTCGGCGTATGCCGAGCAGTTGGGATGGAACCGGCACGCCTGCGGCAGCAGGGGGCTGACGAAATACCGGTAGGCGCGGACCAGTGCCCGCAGCGCGTGTTTGGGTGCCACTGTCATTGCCTCAATCCCGAAAAAAGTTCGCGCAAATTCGCCCGCATGGCGGCACCCGGCCTGCCGCCGTAGGGCGGGCGCACCAGCACGTCCACAGCTCCCAGCGCGGCGTGTTCCAGCCGGAAAGCCTCGCGGATACAGCGTTTGATTCCATTGCGCACGGTCGCCCTTGCCGCGTGCTTGCGTGAGATGAGGATGCCAAGGCGCGCAGGCCCTTCTTCGCGCATCCGGAAGAACAGCGTATAGCCCGACCGGCTCTTGCGCGAACCTTCGCGCAGCAACTGCTCGAAATCGACTTTCCTGGCGAGCCGCCTTTCCGCACCAAACCCGAAGCGTGACGGAAGGACCTGCTTGCTGTCCCGCGGCACGCCGGGCGCAGGCCTACACGGCGAGACGCTTGCGTCCCTTTGCCCGGCGCGCGCGCAATACCGCGCGGCCATTGGCGGTGCGGCT
>JACMKV010000374.1 GCA_014379915.1 Burkholderiales bacterium | reverse complement strand
GACACATCCCCCGTTTCGCTTATGAGAAACCGCAAGGCGATCGCACCTTCCTCCTGCAGACGAAGGGAATCCGCAGGATAGTCATTGGCTGTAACGGCATGGCTGTTGATCGCAACGGCGGGAGTCGGTGGCGCGGATTCAGTGAGGGGTTGGCTCGCAGCCGGCGCGACCAAGAGCGTTAGAGCAGCAATTCCAATGACGCCGTGCGCGCGCAGAGAAGCCCTCCCCGAATGGCGTTCAACGCAAATGCACACTTGACGCTGAGGAATGACGCGGCGGCGCACGCCCCAAATCGCGAACGGACCGCATAGGACGCTAGTGGGTGATGGACGTTCTTTCAATCATGGCGGGTGTGAGCCAATGTCGTCGCAGAATCTGCGCGTATCGAGTTAGCGCGAATGTCTTCTTGTGCGCGCGGTTCTCGCGATCGTCTCGGGCGATTGCGAGGCCGGCCGGGCCAATTGGGCGCAGGTGCAATAGCGCTGCTCAGTAGCGTCATGGACAAAATGACGCCGCCCCCATCGACGCTGCTCAATCTAGGGTGAAAGAAGGCCTATGCAGCCTCAGTTATCGACTCGCTGATGCTGAGGCGCAACCAGCCCAAAACCACGAGGTTCCGAATTGTATTTGCAACCGCCCCGCGCTTGGTGTCCGTGCGCCACGCTTTCTTCCACTCTAGAATGTAATCTTGAACATCCTGCTCGGTCACATTCTGAGCCGGTTTTGACTGCTTCAGCTGCCGGCTGGCGAACAACACCGTCATTACTTCCTCAGCCTGCTCCGTGCTCTTGATACGGCTAAACAGGTCAACCACCTTCACAACTTTCGTTCGGTGTCGCTCAACTTGATCCTTGTATCGGCTGCGGTCCTTTTCGTATTGGGGCGCAACGCGAAGCGCCATCATGCGCCCGAACTGCTGTTCATTCAGCCAATTTCGATTCGCAAAGTCATGAAGCGCTGCCTTCACATCCGCCGAAAACGGGCCATAGCTACCTTTGTCGAAGTTGAACCCAGTCGGAACGCCCATCTCCGTCACTATATAGCAAATCTTCTGGAAGATCGTGCGACCGACAGGGTTGGCGTAGGGCTGCGCCTCAAGGTCGCGCAGCACTTCCATAAGCGTCACCCACTCGGGATTAAGAGCGTCTGCTCTACGGCCCTTACCTTCTAGACTCATCTGCGAGGGCGCGGCGAGGAATTGCGTAGTCAATTGCTGCCTCGGTGTCCCATATGGTGCGTACACTTCCACTTCCATGTGCAGCGCGTGCAGCTTCCGATAAATCATAGGCCCGACTTCGGACCATTCGAGACCACCATTTCCACATCCGAGCGGCGGCAGAGCGATACTTGTTATGCCCCATTCCCGAACATGGGTGGCGAGATAATCTAGTCCCTGCTCGATATCGGCAATCCGCGATGTAGATCGCCAATGGTCCTTAGTGGGAAAGTTCAAAATCAGCAGACCTGAAAGGTCGCGGTACAAATACGGCTCACCTAAACGCACCTGTTTATCTTCGACACGGCGCTTGTAGTCCTCAAACATCGCCGGGAAACGCTTTTTGAATTGCTCCGCTACCCCCTTACCCATCACTCCGACACAATTGACGGTGTTCACCAGAGTCTGGGCTCGGCTTTCAAACAAATCTCCAATCAGTACTTTGAGCATAGCCACGAATGTGATTCTTCAGCGGAAGAATAGCATGGGGTTGACCGTAATCGGCAGCGTACAACCGAGGTCAAGAAGTCGAGCCTCGGCTTCGGCGTCTACCACGTACGCGCCAATCAGGTAGCGCGACTCCACTCGCTGCGGTATTAGCACCTCAGCGCATTTACGCGACGCATGACGCCATTGCCTAATTTGGTCGTCAGGATGGCGCCAATCAAGCGCGAAGATGTCATCGAATTGGAGCAGCGGCCACTGTAAAGGGTGCAAGAAGCGGACATAATTGCTGGCCGCGTTTTGGTCCGAGATTACGGCGCCAGGCAGAGCCAGTACTTCTGTCGAAACACGTAACACGCCCAGGTTTGGCGTCTCACCTCTTCTCGCCGACATCATGGGATTGCGAGCATGGAAATAAAGGTTTGCGTATTGGTGAAGCCTTAAGCCGCCAGGGACCTGCTTCTGGTCACGTCTGTCTTGAACCGGCTGGAGGGCGACC
Source organism: Burkholderiales bacterium (assembly GCA_014379915.1). Lineage (GTDB taxonomy): Bacteria > Pseudomonadota > Gammaproteobacteria > Burkholderiales > JACMKV01 > JACMKV01. The sequence goes on along the minus strand of JACMKV010000374.1, from coordinate 794 downwards.
GAACGATGTGGAAGTCCTGCGGCAAGCTCGTAAGATACGATACCTAGCTCCATCACCGAGCTGATGTTTGCCATGGGCATGATGCAGTGAAGCTCTGTAACGCGGGGGTCCATCCTTGCCGTCGCTCCCGTGAGACACGTAGCGCCACTGAGCCGAGAAAGACGGCCCGCGCTGAATACGCCGGGCGGCGTCCATGACGCATCCCAATTTTACTCGTAGTTTTTTCTTCGGCGACCGGGGGCGATAAACGTGTTGTCAAACGTGTCCCTCGACGCATTTTTCAGTTCAGGCTCGGCGCTCCGTAAGTGACTGAGAATCTGGTGCCGGCTGCAGGATTTGAACCCGCGACCCCGTGATTACAAATCACGTGCTCTACCAACTGAGCTAAGCCGGCGTGCTGGGGCGGACATAAAACGAATTCGCCCGCGCGGGCAATGCGGATTGGGCGTTGGACGATTTATGCGCGGAGAGATTCCCCCCCGCCCCAAGCGTGTGAGCCAAGCGGAGCCGGCCCCCCTTCCGTCCGCTTAGACGCTGCTTCGCAGCGGGCGGACACGCTCGGGCCTGCAACAGCGCCGCGGTTGCTGATCGGCCCTCGACCCCTCAAGGGGGGAAGGTAGAAGGAAGAAGATGGTGCGTTGCGCGGAGAGAGCCCCCCACCCGAACCGCCTCACGCTGCGCGCTGCGGCGGTTCGACCTCCCCGCGTCGGGGGAGGTCGAATGTCCGATCAAGCCGGCGCTACGCCAAGAACAAAGTGCCCGGCTTCTACTCCGCGGCTTGGGGTGTGCCTGTT
>JACMKV010000373.1 GCA_014379915.1 Burkholderiales bacterium | reverse complement strand
GCCAGCCGGGCGTGGTTTCCACCTCGGCTTCCACGCCAGGCTCGCGAGGGATCATAGCGCAAGGCACGCCCTGACGTTGTCCTGCTCCATCGCTGCGCCGGCGCCGCTTTTAACGACTTCGCCGCGCACCATGACCAGATATTGATCGGCCAGCGAGGCCGCGAAATCGTAGTATTGCTCGACCAGCAGAATCGCCATCTCGCCCTGTTGCACGAGGTTGCGTATCACGCGCTCGATATCCTTGATGATCGACGGTTGTATGCCTTCGGTCGGCTCATCGAGCAGCAGCAGCCGGGGCCGCATCATCAGCGCGCGGCCGATCGCCAGTTGCTGCTGCTGGCCGCCCGACAGGTCGCCGCCGCGCCGATGCAGCATGTCTTTCAGAACCGGAAACATCTCGAAGATATGCGGCGGTATCGTTTCACCCCGCGCTTTGGTCGCGAGCCCGATCAACAGATTCTCCTCGACCGTCAGCCGCGGAAAAATTTCGCGCCCTTGCGGCACATATGCGATGCCGAACTTGGCGCGAGCGTGCGGCGGCAGCGAGGTGATGTTCAGTCCGTCGAATTCGATCGAGCCCGACGCCACCGGCAACAGACCCATCAGGCATTTCAGCAAAGTGGTTTTGCCAACGCCGTTACGCCCAAGCACTACCGTACATGCCCCTTTGCCGATCTCAAAATCGACATCGCGCAGGATATGGCTGCCGCTGTAATACTGGTTAAGCTTATCGATCTTCAGCATGTCGTCATGTCAATTAGCGGCCGAGATAGACCTCGACAACGCGTTCATCTTCCTGCACAGCACTCAACGTTCCCTCGGCGAGCACGCTGCCTTCGTGCAGCACGGTTACGCGGCGCGCGATTTGCGCGATGAAGTCCATGTCGTGTTCGACCACGATCAGCGAATGCGCGCCGGCGAGGGTCAGGAACAGTTCGCCGGTGCGTGCGGTTTCCTCATCGGTCATGCCGGCGACCGGCTCGTCGAGCAGCAGCAGCTTCGGCTCCTGCATCAGCAGCATGCCGATTTCCAGCCATTGCTTCTGGCCGTGCGACAAGCGACCGGCCAACCGCGCGGCGTGTTCGTTCAATCCTATCATCCGCAAGGTATCGGCGATGCGGTCCTGCTGCGCCGAATCGAGCTGTGCGAACAGGGTGGTTTGCACACGCTTGTCGGCTTTCATCGCGAGTTCGAGGTTCTCAAACACGCTATGACGTTCGAATACCGTCGGCTTCTGGAATTTGCGGCCGATGCCGGCCTCGGCGATTTGCGGTTCGCTTAGCTTCGTCAGATCGATGGTCTGGCCAAAAAACGCGGTGCCGCTATCCGGGCGCGTCTTGCCGGTGATCACGTCCATCATCGTCGTCTTGCCGGCGCCATTGGGCCCGATTACGCAGCGCAGCTCGCCGGCGTCTATGGTCAGCGTGAGCTTGTTCAGCGCCTTGAAACCATCGAAGCTTACGCTGATGTCGTCGAGATAAAGTATGGGCCCGTGCGTAACATCGAGGCCGGGCTGCAGAACGCGATAGAAAGTCGTGTCCGAGTCTTCGTACGGTTGTTCGTCGGCGACGAGCAGATTCATCGCTGCCTGCGCAAATTCAATAGACCGATGACGCCGTGCGGCATGAACAGCGTGACCACGACGAACAGCGCGCCCAGAAAAAACAGCCAGTATTCCGGGAACGCCACTGTGAACCAGCTCTTGGCGCCGTTC
>JACMKV010000372.1 GCA_014379915.1 Burkholderiales bacterium | reverse complement strand
CACATCGAACGGGCTGACGTTGCGAGTCGGTGTCATCATGTGCAGCAGAAAACGTTTTTCCATTGATCTGACGGTGTTTAATTTGAAGGCGGCACGCAGACAGCGACAGCAGCCGTCAGGCGCCACGAATTGGCGAACTGAACCGCATCGAGTTCACGCGTAATTGGCGGCATTCTGCGCCCGCGCTTCCCTCACCCATACCTCGCCGCCGCGATTGCGGCCTTCGCAAACCGCGAAGCGCAGCGCCGTATTTCCCTTCCATTGCGCGCATGCCGCGTCCAACAAAAACCGCGCGCGCGCTTCGCTTTCGACGATGACAAAGCCGGTCGGCCCCCATGAACTTTGGCCGACACCCGGCGCGCCGCGCCCGGCGAACCAGGTCAGCGCTGCGGCGACGCGAGGGCTGGCATAACGCCCGCCCTGAACCGGCGCAAAATGATCGCCGATGACTTGCTGCAATTCTGTGATCGCCGCGCCGAACGCTTCGATGTTCGCGGTCTGCAGCGCAGGCAAGGCGCGCAACAGAACGAGTCGGCATAGCTGCGCGGACCTGGCTTCCGGAAACATCGGTAACGCACAGAAGGCGCCGCTTTCTTCGCCGCCGTGCAGGCCCTGCGCGCTGTCGTCGAACACCAGCAGCACGCGCCACTGCGATGGAAAAACGAGGCGGCTGACGATAGGCGGAACGCCTGAACTGCCACTGACCGCGGAGCCACCATCCACCAGAAAGCCTCCTTGATCAAATGCCCCGATGCCGATACCGGAACGCCGGCCGCGATCGAGCAGCGCCGCCAACTGGCTGGCCGAGGTGTCGAGATCGAACAGGCGCGCAACCGCGCAGCCGACGGCTAACGCCATTTGCGTTCCGGCGCCGAGCCCGACGTGTTCAGGAATCGATCGTTCGACTTCGATGCGTACGCCGCGATTCATACCGAGCTCGAGCTTGCGTTGCAGAATCTCAAGCAGCCTCAGGATACGAGGGCGCCCGGCGCTCGCCGAATTCGAAGTCGCATGCTCGGCGCGGATCCGCGTGCTCAAGCCATCGATCGTCAGCCCGATGCCGCCGAACTGACGCCCGGCAGTGTGCTCGACATCGAGAAAACCCATATGCAGGCGCGCCGGAGCTTCGACGACGACGGAGCGCGGGGATGGCTTGGTTCTGTTCATTGGGGAGCTCATTGGGGAGCTAAGCGCGCAACTGGCAACTATTACGCCATTCGATATTTCTGATTTTTATCACACGGCTGTACCGCAATTTCTCTCCGGCTGCAACACAGGTGGAGCAGGCGGCGAAGCAGGTTGTCAGGCGGCGTAAGCAATTGCAGCGTTTCGGCAGTGGCGTCCGCCGAGTTATTCCCGCCTAAAACTATCAGTCAAAATACCGGCATTGGCCGTTGATAGCAATTTTTTCTCGCCTCATAGCGATCAATGAGACATCAATGGCATATCTTCTGCGGGATGGTTTTGGATTTTTTTGGCCGGCCTGTTAAGCTTCATACCGATGGCCACCGAAATTCCCGAGCAGCGCTTCGAAAATGTCACCTGTCCGTTTTG
>JACMKV010000371.1 GCA_014379915.1 Burkholderiales bacterium | reverse complement strand
TCGAAGAAGTTGTCGTGAATACCGACACGCTCGATCTTTAATATCTGTCCCCATATCTTCGCCATTTTTTCTTCGTCGGCCGTGAGCGGCGCGACAAACGACTTTTCGAGTTCCGGCCGCGATTGGTCGGGCGCCGGTAACGCTTTACGGTCGATCTTGCCGTTTGGCGTCAGCGGCAGGGAATCGAGAAGCATAAAGCTCGCAGGCATCATGTAGTCGGGAAGCTTCTCCTGCAGCAAGGCGCGAAGCTGAGGCGCCAGCCTACCGGCGAAGCTGTCGATCGCCTGGCGGCGCAAGGGATTGGTCGCATAAGTGGCCCATGGCTTCGGTATCGCGTCGTTCCTGGCAGCTCCGGTGCGGAGCGTCGTCGCTTCGGCTCCTTCGCGCCTGAGCATGACGTCATAGCATTGTCCGCCGCATTTTCCACCGCTGACCGCACCCGGCGTGATGTCAACCACATAACCAAGCTGATGCCCCAAGTCCCATAGCGCTTCCGGATCGATGCTGGCGCCTGGCGATATTTGCCGCAGTTCTTCACGCCATTGGCCCACCGTCTCCGGTCCCGCGCCGCCGGATAACCAGTTCAGAAGCTTGTGTTCGTCGAACAGACGGGCATCGGGAACGCTCTCGACATAAAAATGATCCGGCGCCGTCTCTGCCAAACGCTCACGCAAAACCGTCAGGCGCGCAGACTCGTTACCGGCGAAGCCGGCCGTTCGCGGGGAGCGCGCCTTAGCCCCGCCTCCCGCAAGCGGGCCTGCGGCTAACGTGTCGGCGGGGCTCAAGTCCTGCTGCTGCCAATCCAGACAGGGTATCGACTCGGCGACGGGCGCGGGCCCCTGGGTATCGAGCCGGATGATGACGTCATAGCGAAAACGGGTGAATTCGTTGTGGTGGCGGCCTCTCTTGAGTTTGACCTCGACCTGACCGAGGCGCGGAAGATGGTTGCGCAACGCTGTAAAAAAGGCGGGATCGATAACCAGTTCCTGTTCCTCGGCGACGCGCTTCTGCACGCGCGCACGCAACTGCTCCCTGGTCAGCTCCGCCGGCGCCCGATACGCCTGCACCGAGGCATGGACGGCTTCGAGCAAGCGCAAACTGCGCACATCTCCAACAAAAATAACGCCGCCCGGCGCCAGTACCTTTTGTGCATTTTCCAGCACGCGTACCAGGTAATCGATATCGGGAAAATACTGCACCACCGAATTCAGGATCACCAGATCGACACTATGCGGCGCCATATCATCGAGATGGTCGGCCGCGCCCTGCAAAAGTTCGACGGCGCGGCTATCGATCTGGTCGAGATGCCTGCGGATGTAATCGAGCGCGACTTGCGACAAATCGCTGCCCGTGTAGCTTTCGCAATGCGGCGCGATCCGAAACAGCAACAATCCGGTGCCGCAACCGAGTTCCAGCACGCGGCGCGGCTGCAGCGCCAGTATGCGTTCGACGGTGTGGTCGACCCATTCGCGTACTTCCTGCGCCGGAACCAGATTTCCGGTGTAGCTGCTGCCAAGGGCGGCAGCATTCAAGCCGAAATCCTGGCTCGCGTCGGCCCGCTGATAAAGGTCGTCGTAAACCAGCTGCCATTGCGCTACCTGCTCGGCTTGCGAGGCGTCTTTCTGTTCGGGCGCATCGCTTTGGTAAAGCGGGTCTGGCACGACATAGGCTACCAGTCGCTTGTCGCCCGCTTCCTCCTCCCGTGCAACGACGACACACTCGCGAACTGCCGGGTGCTCAGCCAGGACAGCTTCGATTTCGCCGAGCTCGATGCGAAAGCCTCTGATTTTGATCTGATGGTCGATGCGCCCGAGAAACTCGATATTGCCGTCAGGCAGGTAGCGCGCCAGATCGCCGGTCTTGTACAGGCGCGCATGAGGATCGTTGCCGAACGGATTGTCAATGAATTTCTCGGCAGTTAGCTGCGCGCGGTTAAAATAACCGCGCGCCAACCCCGCGCCGCCAATATGGAGTTCGCCCGCGGCGCCAATCGAAACCGGATTGAGATCCGGATCGAGGATATAAAACTGGGTGTTGGCGATCGGCCGCCCGATCGGAACTGCGCCTTTGCCGGGCATGACGCGATACGCCGCCGACCACACCGTGCTCTCGGTAGGCCCGTACAAGTTGGTCAGCGATGCACAGCGCGCGAGCAATCGGTCGGCCAGATCGCGCGAAAGCGCTTCGCCGCCGCAGAAGATGTTAAGCCGATCACTGCCATTCCAGCCCGATTCAATCAGCAGGCGCCAAGTCGCCGGCGTTGCCTGCATCGCGGTGATGCCGCCGCCCGAAGCGTCAAGCCGCGCTATCAGTTGCATTCCATCCGATGCGGCGTCCCGACTCAGCAGCACAAGGCGCGCGCCGACGACCAGCGGCAGAAATAGCTCGAACGCCGCGATGTCGAACGATAAGGTAGTCACGGCGAGCAGCGTATCCTGCGCGGAAAGCTTCGTTCGATCGCGCATCGCATGGAGAAAATTGGCTAATGCGCGGTGCGAAACGCAGACCCCTTTCGGCGTGCCGGTCGAGCCCGAGGTGTAGATCACATAAGCGAGGGTGTCGGTTGTGGGGAACGGCGAAGCGGTAACCGCGGCAATGACGCCGACGGCGATGTCGGCATCGGGATTTGTTTCCGGATAATGGTCAAAGCTGTGTTCGCCGGCATCGAGGAGGACGACTTGGGCCCGGTGCTCGGGAAGGTTCTGGATTAAAGCCTGTTGAGTCAAAAGCACCGGCGCCTGCGCGTCGTCGAGCATGAACGCCAGACGTTGTTTCGGATAAATCGGATCGAGCGGCAGGTAGGCGCCCCCCGCTTTCGCGATGCCGAGTAACCCGATCACCATGTCCGGCGAGCGTTCAACGCAAAGCGCGACCAGGACTTCCGGCCCCACTCCCAAAGACCGCAGATGATGCGCCAATTGATTCGCGCGCCGATTCAGCTCGCGGTAGGTCAGTCGGGCATCTTCAAACTCGACGGCGATGGCTTCCGGCGTTCGTTTCACCTGAGCCTCGAACAGCTGCGGGAGATACGAGGTCGTCGGATAATCTACCGCCGTATTGTTCCAGTCGACCAGTAGCCGGCGCCGTTCGGCTTCGCGCAGTTCAGCTTCGCGCAGTTCAGCTTCGCGCAGTTCAGCTTCGTTTGACGACGGCGACTTGTGTGATGACGATAAGTATTTTTCTTCTGTAGCGATCATTTTTGGCCCCCTTTTCATACCGGCTTCGAAGCCGGCCCCAGCGCCATTATCCATTATCGCACATTAAGATATTGGATCCGCATGACGCACTGCCGCGGTCGGAGCCCCTACATAAACCACGCGCGGTCGCGGGCTTCTCAGTTGGGCGAATGAAAATCATGAGCCCGCAATCACGCTTTTCTGCTATGCGGGGATCAGTCCCGGCTCATACTGAAAACGTGATGTAAATCACCAAGAATACTGTGAATCACCCAGGAAATTACCCTAACCCACTAAGGAGATAACCATGGCCTGGAACAAACCCGAATGTATCAATATGCGTTTTGGCTTCGAAGTCACGATGGATATCTTGAATCGCTAAACGCTTCAAGCTTTCTCCTAAGGGCTGTCTGCAAAGACAGCCTTTTTCATTTGAACGAACGCCGTGCCGGACTGACGTTTTAGCCTGACCGCGCTGAGCGCGACCGCTGCACGCCAACATAAGTAAACCGTGTCGAACACGTACCGCTCAGTTTCGCTGGCTCAGTTTCGATGCTCAGGTCGATGGACTGCGCGCAGGCCGCTCAGGCATCGGCGAACGCCGTAGGGCAAAAGCGTCGCCAAGCCGGAGATCATAATGACGCTATTTCGACTGGGAGAACATGCGCATTACGAGCAGAGGCCGCTATGGCTGATGCGGCCAGCAGAAAGCCGCTCGTTACGCGAGCACCCGACG
>JACMKV010000370.1 GCA_014379915.1 Burkholderiales bacterium | reverse complement strand
CCGTCCAGCAAATCCGGTTGGGCGCTTGACTGAACAAAGCTTTTTCGGACTTGTGTGCACTGTGGTCGCACGAGAGATCGTGATGGCTCTGCGCCGCCGTGCCGACACGCTGACGCCGCTCGTGTTTTTCGTGATGGTTACAAGCCTGTTCCCGCTGGCTATTGGCCCCGAGCCCGATACCCTGCGGACGATTGCGCCGGGCATCATCTGGGTCGCAGCCCTGCTCGCGGCCTTGCTGTCGCTCGATCATTTGTTCCTGTCGGATTATCGCGATGGCACGCTCGAGCAATTGGTGCTCGCACCGTTCCCGTTGACGCTGATCGTATTAGCGAAGATCGCGTCGCACTGGTTGCTGACCGGCGTTCCGCTGATCCTGATGGCGCCGGTCATCGCGCTGCAGTTCGATCTGCCGGCCGATTCGATTCTGGTGCTGCTTTCATCTTTGCTGCTGGGGACGCCGGTCTTGAGCCTGATTGGCGCAACTGGCGCAGCGCTGACGCTTGGATTGCGGCGAGGCGGCGTGCTGATTGCGCTGCTGGTGCTGCCCCTGACGATCCCGCTGCTGGTTTTCGGGGCTGGCGCGGTTGAAGCTAGCAGCGCCGGGCTCGGCGCAGACGCGCATCTTTCGCTTCTCGGCGCCTTGCTGATCGTCGCGGCTTTATTTGCGCCTTGGGCGACCGCAACAGCTTTGCGCGTATCGCTGGACGCTTAGGCATATGACTTCGCGCACTACATGAATAACAGGTAAACCTTAACGAACCGGGGTGCTGATCGTCACGTCAACATTTTTGCTGCCGACTTTGACAGGATTGCTGAAGCCTTCCAGGTCGCCCTTCTTCGCCGTCGCAGTTCCGGTTCTGGATATTCTTGCCCCGATAATTACCTGTTTGTAATTTGAAATCTTCAGCTCAGGAAGAAGCGCCGAGGCATCGGTTAGGGCGAAAGACGCAGGCAGATCCTTGACCTGCTTGCGGATCACGGCGAGCGGCGCTTTCTTATTTTGGGCTCGCGCGAAAATGAAAACGGTATCAGTCGGCTCTACTCGGTCGGCAAGCACTGTGCTCAGACTGACTGTGCCCGCAACGCCACCCGGTCCGGCGTCGACTTCGGGTTTGCCCGGCTCGATGACCGGCGTATTGGCTTCGCTGCTCGCCGCTGCCGACTGCGCTTCGCCTTTGCGTGGCGCCGGCGCAGCTTTCTTTTTTCCCTGGCTTAGGGCCGCGAGCTGCTGCGCCTTGGCGATGCTCGCCGAAATATCGCGGCTGAATTCGGATTCCGGGGGAAGGGTTCGAAGCAGTTTGTCCCAATGGGCGACGGCGACTGGGTAGTCCTGGCTGTCGAAAGCCGCGCTGCCGGCCAGGGTCAGCGCTTTCGGATTGTCGGGATCGAGCTTCAGCGCTTTGGCAATCAACTCCATCGGCTTGCCGACAAGGCCCTGCCCGGCGTCGATCGCCAGTGCGTCGGCATAATCGACCAGGACCTGTGCATCGTTCGGAGTCAATGCAGCGGCTTTGGCAAACGCCCGTTCGGCATCGCTGTAGCGCCGCATTGAATAATAAGCACGGCCCAGCAACGCCCAGCCTTGCGCATCCTGCGGGCTTTGCTCAAGCCGGGCCGCGAGGCGCTCGACCATTTCGACCACCTGCTCCGGCGTGAACTGCTGCTGGGGTTTTTGCGCGATGGGACCAGGCGGCAACCCGGGCGTCGACCCGGGCGCCAGCCCTTGTTGATTGCCTAACAACGCATAAAGCACGATCGACGCGAGTGGAATGATGGCGGCGAGCATTATCGCCACTCTTCGATCGTTAAAACGGACAGCATTAGAGCCGGAACTTTGCTGCGGAACATCCTCGATCAGGCAACGCTTCAATTCGTCGCGCGCTTGCGCATACTGCTCTGAACTCAGATTCCCGGCGCGCAAATCAGCGTTGAGCTCGGTCAACCGATCGCGATGAACTTCGACGTTGAGCTGGCTTTGGGTGGTCGATGTACTCGGGCGCGCGCCGCGCAGCAAGGGTAAGACTACAAACAGCAAGGCGACGCCTGAAAGCAAAAGCGCGATCAGCCAGAACGCAATCGTCGTCAATTGCGTCTCGGAAGTTCGGGCACGCCAGGCTCCACTGCGCTTGCCGAGCCTTCGAGCAATGTTTGAGCGCGCTGTTCCTCGGCTTCGGTCAGCTTCCGGGCGGTCATGCGCCGGCGCTGTTGCGCGACCTTGAAGATCACGGCGGCGCCTGCCAATAGCAGCAGGAACGGGCCGAACCACAGCATCGCGGTGGAGAATTTGACCGGCGGCCGGTAGCGCACGAAGTCGCCATAGCGCTGCACCATGAATTCCATGATCTGGGTATCGCTCCGACCGGCTACCAGCTGTGCGCGAATCTGCTCGCGTAAATCGATGGCGAGGTCGGCATCGGAATCGGCAATCGTCTGGTTCTGACAGACCAGGCAGCGCAGCTCTTCGGCGATCAGCAGCACGCGTTTTTCCAGTGCCGCATCCTTGACTGTCGGCTGCGTCGATTTGGGCGGCGCTGATCTGGGCGAAGTCGGCGTGGGCGGCGTTTGCGCGAGGGTCAGATTGGTCGCCCCGATTAGCAAAAACATAATCGCCGACACGACTGCGAACGCGGCGACTTGCATTAGTCCGCCGCAGTTATTCCGGGCTGGCAATGCCTTGTCAGGCGCCGGCATTTAGCTTTTGCACGAGCGGAATGATGGTGTTTTGAACTGCCTCGCCGGATAGCGGGCCGATGTGCTTGTACCGGATCACGCCGGCCTTGTCGATCACATAGGTTTCGGGAACGCCATAAACACCGTAATCGATACCTATCCTGCCCTCGCGATCGGAAACCGAAAGCGCATACGGATTACCGAACTGCTTCAGCCAGTTGAGCGCATCCTCACGCTTGTCCTTGTAGTTGAGGCCGTGGATTGGAACAACGCCGGTTTTTGCCAGATCCAGCAGCACCGGATGCTCGTCGCGGCACGACACGCACCATGAAGCCCAGACATTCAACAGCCATACGCGGCCCCGCATGTCGTCCACCGAAAAGGTTTTTGCGGGCTCGCCGAGTTGTGCGAGCTTGAACGCCGGGGCCGGCTTGTCGATCAGCGGTGACGGCACTTCGCCCGGTTTCAGCGTCAGTCCGACGCCAAGAAACAGCAGCAGCAACAGAAATACGCCAAGTGGAACCAGAAAACGCGTCATGGATTATGCGTAGTGTGAATCGACGTTTTGGGAGGCTCTCATCAAATCCTTTCGTGGTGAGCTTGTCGAACATGAATGGAGGATCTCACTCGATCAATGAGTTGTGCGATTGCCCTTCGACAGGCTCAGGGCGAACGGCATTTAATCAGAGGCTGTCCAACCATCAACAAACTGTCGTAATGCGGCTGGCGAGAGCGGCAAGCGTCATCTAGTAGTTCGCGCTGCGGCCGGCGCCGGCGGCAGGGTTTACAACGAGCGTGGTGGCGGGCTGCGCTTTTGTAGCCTGCGCCTTCCTGACCGCCTCGGCCGCCTCCGGCGGCATATAGTTTTCATCGTGTTTTGCGAGCACCTGGTCGGCGCGAAAGACGCCGTCGCCGTCGACCTTGCCCTGCGCGACCACGCCTTTGCCTTCACGGAACAAGTCGGGAAGGATGCCGGTGTAGACGACCGGAATGCGGTTTACCGTATCGGTAACCATGAAGCGCACGGTCAGGCCATCGTCGGCACGCTGGACGCTGCCGTTTTCGACCATGCCGCCGAGCCGTAAATTGCGGTCCTGCGGCGCTTCACGGGCAACGATCTGGGTCGGCGTGAAAAAAAATACGAGATTGCCTTCGAAGGCGTTCAAGACCAGCGCGACAGCGATGCCAAGCGCGCCGAGTCCGCCGGCTATGATGACGAATTTTCTGTTTCTGGGTTTCATGGGCGTTTTGGTTTGATCGCGCCGCTGGCTTTCAACTTTCATTTGCGGTCGCGCATACGAGTTAGACGGAGGCGGATAGTTCGTCGCCGTCCGCGCAGCGACATCAATTCGACTGCGATGGCTGCGGCTGTGACCAGATACGAGCCCCAGACATAAAGCCCGTAGCCGCCCATGGCAAAAAAATCGCTGCAGTTTGTCCAGTTCATGTTGTCCATTTCATGCGGTCGTGTTCATGCCGCGCGTGCCGACAATTCGCGCAATTCGCCGACCCATACAGTGCGGCTTTCACGTTCCAGAATAATGCAGCGAACGCGAGCCAATGCCGCCGCAATGCTGTAGCTCCACAATGCGAACGTCATGACCAGCATGCCGGTCAGCATGGTGGTCGCCATGGTTGGCCCCGAAGTCAGGCTGACCGATGCGCCCTGATGTAGCGTGTTCCACCACTTCACTGAAAAATAAATGATCGGGATGTTGACGACTCCGAGCAACGCGAGCAGCGCACCGGCCTTGTCGGCGCGGCGCGGATCGTCGATGGCAGCCTGCAGCGAGATAAAGCCGAGATAAAGAAACAGCAGAATCAATTCGGATGTCAGGCGCGCATCCCACACCCACCACGTTCCCCACGTCGGTTTGCCCCACGCTGACCCGGTAATGAGGGCGATGAACGTAAACATCGCGCCGGTCGGCGCCAGCGCGCTCGCCATCATCGATGACAGACGCGTATTCAACACGAAACCAATGCCAGCCCACACTGCCATCACCAGATAAATCAGCATCGACATCCAGGCCGCCGGCACATGAATGAATATGATGCGATAGGCTTCGCCCTGCTGCGCATCGGTCGGCGCAAGGAAAAAACCGATGTACAGACCGGTGATGGTCAAAAGCGCGGCGGCGATAGCAAACCATGGCGCGAGCTTGCCTGCCAATCCATAGAAATTCTGCGGAGATGCGTACTTGAACCAGTTCACGTTCTGCAGGTAAAAACTTGTGCGGGGAATACCGGGACGCAACGTAAGCGCCGCGCCAAAGGACCGCTATTATAAGCCAGCAAACCCGCCTATGCATTGCCGCGCGGGGCGGCCGGCGAAAGCGCCTGAACTTAGGCGCGCCAGCAATAGTCAGAGGCGTTGTCAAGAGTTGCCATTCGAAGCATGCGCCAGTGAATTAACGCGGATGAACATTTCAGGATGTAAGGGCTCAAACCTGTGTGCGCTTTCTCATTTGAAGGAGAAGTTGAATGTTTAGAAGTACAAAGTTAGCCGCCGCCATCGCCGCACTGTCCGTCGGCCTCGCGGCATGTTCGCCGAATGAATCGCCGATCTCGCAGGCTCTCGCTCTTGGACCGGCGCAGCAGACCGGCGAGAACGTTGTCCCACCCGAGCGCCTGCCGAATTTCGCGTCGCTGGTCGAGCAAGAAGGCGATTCCGTCGTCAATATCAGTACCACGCGCAGCGCCAAAGCCGGCATGCCGCAGTTCCCGGGCATGTCCGAAGACGACCCGTTCTTTGAATTCTTCAAGCGCTTTGCGCCGCCCGGAGCCCGGCCAGGACCAGGCGGTCCCGGCGTGCCAGGTGGACCGGAAGCGCCAGGCTCTGACCCGCGAGAGTTTCAGGCGCAGGGCCTGGGTTCGGGCTTTATCATCAGCGAAGACGGCTATATTCTGACTAATGCGCACGTCGTCGCCGATGCCGATGAAGTAACGGTAAAAATGGCGGACGGCAAGGCCGAATACAAAGCCAAGGTCATCGGTTTCGACAAGCGCACCGATGTCGCCTTGCTCAAGGTCGATGCCACAAATCTGCCGAAAGTCACGATCGGCAACTCGAGCGGCGTCAAAGTCGGCGAATGGGTGGCGGCGATCGGTTCGCCGTTCGGGTTTGCGAATAGCGTGACGGCCGGCATCGTCAGCGCGAAAGGACGTTCCTTGCCCGACGATTCCTATGTGCCGTTTATCCAGACCGACGTCGCCGTCAACCCGGGAAATTCCGGCGGACCGCTGTTGAATCTGAAAGGTGAAGTGATCGGCATCAACTCGCAGATCTATAGCCGGACCGGCGGTTATCAGGGCGTGTCGTTTGCGATCCCGATCGAAGTCGCGATGGATATCGGCAAGCAATTGCAGGCCACGGGCAAGGTCACGCGAGGCCGCCTTGGCGTCGTCATTCAGCAAGTTACGCCTGAATTGGCCAAATCGTTTGGCTTGAAAGATTCGAGTGGTGCATTGGTTGCGTCGGTTGAGCCCGGCAGCCCGGCGGAGAAAGCGGGCCTGAAGCGCGGCGATGTGATTCTGAAATACGAAGGCAAGCCCGTCGAAAGCTCGATCGAGCTGCCGCGTGTCGTCGGCACCACCAAGCCGGGAACCACAACCATCGTTCAGGTTTGGCGCGATGGCGGTGCGCAGGACATCAAAGTCGTGGTCGGCGAGATACCGTCCGAGAAGGTCGCGGCGCGCGCCGAGCAAGCGCCGGCGCGTACAGCGAACCGGCTCGGCTTGGTGTTGAACGAGATGAGCCCCGAGCAGCGCAGTCAAACCAAGTCGACCGGATTGATCGTGCAGTCGGTGCAGGGCTCGTCAGCCAAGGCCGGTATCCGCGAAGGCGATGTAATTCTCGCGGTTAATGACAAGGAAGTCAGTAGTACCGAGCAGTTCGACAAGCTGGTCGTTCAGAGCAGCGCCGAACAACCGGTAGCGCTACTCGTACGTCGCGGCGAAAACACGCTGTACATCGCGGTCAAGCCGAATGCGAGCGAACGCGTGGGTTAAGCCATTGCCTTGCCGGTCGTCGCCTGGCGATCGGCGTAGCAATAAGCCCGACAGCGGAAGCTGGTCGTCGGGAGCTTAGTAGCAGAAAGCGGATTCGCCGGTCTGCGCGTTTCGCGGGCCGACGCTATCGCCAGATTTCAGAACTCCTACTTTTCTCGTGCAGGGCCAAAGCGCAACCAGGATCGCTAGACGACGAGGAGCATACGGATGAAAACTAACAATCGGATGAAAACAAGCTATCGGATGTTATTCGGCATGGCGCTGGCCGCAACGGCGCTGGCTGGCTGCAATCGGCAAAACGACGCGCTGCCGAATTACCCGTCGCCCCCTATGCCCGAGACCTCGGCAGGTGCGGTCAAGCCGCTAACCACCCCGGGCACCAGCGTTGCACCAGGTGAAGCCGCTCCCGCTACTGCCGCGCCTGTGCCCAGCAACAGCAGCGTCGAGCTCAGACAAAAGCTCGATGCCGGCCAGAACGCCGACGTTGTCGCGCGAACAGGTAAATAATCACATAAGCCCAAAAGCGGATGGCGCCAACCGCAGCAACCCAGCGGGAAAACCCATCCGAGTCCAGGTAAGCGCAAATGGCGCAGACCCGAAGGCAAAGGGCGCGAGCGGTCCCTGCTGTCCTGTGCTGGTAGGGCTCAGTAGCCGACGAGCAAAGCGAGCGGGAAATTTTCGAATAGGGCCGCTGCGCGAATGACGCGGTTGCTGCCATGTTGTTCGCTTTCGAGATGCTCACCGGTAAGTACATTGCGGTAGCGCCCTGGTCCATCGGCGGCCGGTAACTGCACAGCCGCTTCTTTCCACACTTCTCGCCACACTTGCGCCGCAGTCGGGCCATCCGGGGTTGTGCCTGAAGCTGCAAAGAGGCTGCCAACCAGCCGCGGCACGGCAACAATGATCTGCGTTCCATCATGCGAACGTGAAAAGGCACAAATGTGCTGTGCCTTCGACCCCTCGCTTGCCAGTGGCAAATAATCACTTTCCTGAAACAATGCGGCAAAACGCGCCCGCGTTTTCAGCCCCTGCCCGGTCACGTATAACTTGATGCGGCCGTCATGCATATTGGCGACGAGTTCCCGAGCGAGCGACAGCTTTGCGTCGCTATGATTCGACGCGCCATCGTCATTGCCATGACGTTTGCATAGCGCATCGAGCATCGAGCTGCGCCGCGCATAGTCGACTGCGCGCCGATTGTCCGGATCGACCAGACTGAAATCCCAGGTCTCGCTTCCCTGATAGAAATCGGGCATGCCGGGGACCGTCATTTTCAACAACAGCTGACTCAGGCTGTTGTAAAACCCGAGACTTGATACCCGCTGCTGAAACGGAACAAAATCGGCGAGAAACAGGTTCTTTTGCGGCTCGGCGAGAACGGATGCAACGAATCGTTTCATCCCGTCTTCGTAGGCTTCATCCGGGTTCAGCCAGCTCGTATTGGTTTTCGATTCGCGCGCGGCCTTGATCATATAGGCCGTGATGCGGCCGGCAAAATTTTGCCGGCCGGTCTCGTCCATTTCCTCGAGCGGCCAGCTGCCTATCAGCGTTTGATACAACAGGTATTCGGCGTTCTTGCTCGGCGCGGCGCGGCCGCCCACCCTGCCCTTGCGGCTGCGATTGATGCGGCTCCAGCGTGTGACGCGGGCTTGCCATTCATCGGCCAGCTCGGACAGCACATTGATGCGTGCACGCACGTCCTCCGAGCGCTTGCTGTCGTGCGTCGAGGTGCCGAGCATCGCGTGCGGCCATTGCCGCGCGCGCTGCTGGTTGGCGTGATGGAATGCCGCGAGCGAAATGCCAAAGCGGCGCGGATCGCCGCCGACTTCGTTCAACGAGGTCAGTCGGTGATAGATGTACAGTGCGGTGTCTTCGAAACCCTTGGCCATCACCGGGCTCGTGAACTGCTGGAACTTCATCGCGAATTGCGTCACCGCTGCGCGGTATGCGGCATCGGCTCGCGGCTTGAATCCGAGCAGCAGCATGGCCTGAACGAAATCAAAAATCGCGAGGTCGGTCGCGCTGCTTTTTTTGCGCGCGGCGCCGATCGCCCATTCGATATAACGCCGGTCTTCGGGACGCACGCGCCGCTCGGTCACGTAGGTGCGGTAGACGGGAAAACACGCGACGACTTCCATTAACGCGGCGCGCAGACGCGACAGCGTGTAATCGCGCGTGTAGCGGCTCGATTCGGAAATGCGGTTCAGCAGATTGGCGAGCACATTCAGTTCACCGGCCATCGCGCCCTGCATGATGCGCATCTTGCTGACGTAGACGAGCTCGTCGAAATCGGTGCGTTCGCCGCCGATGAATTGCGAATACGTGCGCGACAGCGCCGCCTCGGCGCTCTGGTCGACGAACAGCGCATTGACCAGGTTTGCAAAGTCGTAGCCACTGGTGCCATGCAGCGCCCAGCTCTCGGGCAACTGCTCGTGCACAGCGAGGATTTTTTCGGCGACGACGTACAGCGATTTGCCGTTATCGG
>JACMKV010000042.1 GCA_014379915.1 Burkholderiales bacterium | reverse complement strand
TCATCGGATGTCGATGCGCAAGCGCTACCCGGAATACCCGGAAACTCGATTGCGGAGAACGCGGACGAACGCCATCAAAAAATATCCGTTGCCGCTTATGCGCGCGCCGAGCACCGCGGGTTCGAGCCGGGCAAGGAAGAAGACGACTGGCTGAGCGCGGAAGCCGAACTGTATGGCGGCTACTCGCGCGACGGCGAGGACCAGGACCAAAGCGGGAACACCAGCGCCATCAGAACGAAAGGCAGTAAAAATTACAATGATTTGTAAAAAGAACTGAGCATCAACCTGCGAAACCTGCTACCTACTATTATGTCGCGGCTTTTGTGGATCCTTCGCAGCCCGTTGGCGCGCCGCTGCTTCATCGGCCAATCGGAGCGACGACCGGCTTTACACCCAGCCGCTGTAACACGAGCGCGCCCTTCGCCGATCCGTCGATCAGGAAAAACAGGAACGGCGCTTGCTGCGGGAACAGAATGTTGACCCGTCGGTTATCGAGGACGACGCGCGCCCACACGACGAGTACAACGGCAACAAACACGATGTGACGCTTGAATGCGCCGGGCATTTCGATCGCGCTATCGCGGCGGTGCGGCGGCGGGCGAAGCATAAAGCCGCTACGCTGGTTGGGTACGGTTATTGCTGTTCGCGGTGGGCTGCGGCTGTTTGCCGCATAATAATTATCAACCCTGATCGAGGAGAATTGTATGAGCAAGTTGTTAAGCAGAATGTTGGCGGTGCTGTTCACGGCGAGTTTGAGTTTTGGGGCTGTTGCCGAGTCGAATCAAAGCGCGTCCGATAGCACGAAAGGAAAGCAGGCTCAGGCCGAACCGGCGAATCCACGGGCAAAGGACAACGTAACCGGCGAGCCTGGATCGGACTACAAACAGCAACGCGGCGTGACCGATGGACGGCCCATGGGCGGCCCATCTGGCAGCGATGCAACGCCCACGCGCGATCCCGGCGCGAGCAGCGGTAAAGGCAAATCCGACTACGCCACGCAACGTGGCGTAACCGATGGCTCGCCGAGCCGCACTCGCGCTGAGGTGCAAACCGCATACAAGGCCGCGGTAGAAAATTGCAACAACCAAAGCGGGAAGGCTAAAACCACATGCATGAAAAAAGCGGAGAAAGAGCGCGACAAGATGATGTCGTCGATCAAGACTGGAACCAAAGACGAAACCGGTGTGTCGGGTCGGGCTGGAACGGGCGCAGGAGCAGGCACCGGGAATAGTAAGACTGACTCGGCGCCGATCGGTGAGAAGCCGAGCGATCCAACCAGCCAAGGTTCGTCGGCGGGGGGTCGTGTGAATGAAAATGCGGGCGGCAGTTCGGGCTCGACACCCAAGTAACGCGGCAAGTAAACGTGGCAGATAAGCGCGGAGTTCAATAACGAGAAACAGCAAACCGTAGTCGACTCGAAGCAGGGCTTTCCCTGCTTTTTTTTCCCCTGTGTCAAGTCCGCAAGATCTCGTAAACCAGCGCAGATGCAAGCCATCGGGCCCCGTATCTATAACCTGTTCCCATTGCTGTCCGGCAAGATCACCGATTGGTCGGCGCATCTGCCGCGTATTGCAGCGATGGATTTCAACTGGGTTTTCGTCAACCCGTTCCACTACCCGGGCTTTTCCGGCAGCTTGTATGCGGTCAAGGATCATCGCCGGCTGCATCCTCTGCTGCAGGGCGACAGCAGCGAAAGTGCGCAAACGCTGCTCCGCAAATTCGTGGAGGACGCCGAACGCCATGGCCTTGGCGTGATCATGGATCTCGTTATCAATCACACGGCGAAAGACGCCGAGCTGGTTTCGAGTCATCCAGACTGGTATGTGCGTGAAGGGGGCGGTGAAATCAAAAGCCCCAGCGCGATCGATCCCGCCGACGCCAATCAGGTAACGGTCTGGGGCGATCTCGCCGAGCTCGATTACGAGTCGAAGTCTGCCGAACTCGCGCAACATTGGGCCAGGCTGGCCGCCGATTACGCCGGGCTCGGCATTCGCGGCTTTCGCTGCGACGCCGCTTACAAAATCCCGGGCGCGGTGTGGGCGACGGTGATCGATGCGACGCGTGCGGCGTTGCCGGAGGCACAGTTTTTTGCCGAGACGCTGGGCGCCCGGCTGCCCGAAACGGAACAGCTGAAGAGCGCCGGTTTCGATTATTTTTTCAATAGTGCAAAATGGTGGGACTTCCGCGAGCCGTGGCTGCTCGAGCAATACGAGATGTTCCGCAAGATCGCGCCTTCCATTGCATTTCCCGATAGTCACGATACGACCCGGCTTGCCGCCGATACCAACGCCGACCAACGCGAATCGGCGTTGCGTTATCTGTTCGCGGCGTGCTTCTCCAGTGGAGTGATGATGACGCAAGGCTACGAATTCGGCTTTCGAAAAAAACTCGATGTCGTCCAAACGCGGCCGAGTGATTGGGAAGCGCCGAGCTTCGATTTGACGACCTTTATTCGCGATGTCAACGCGATGAAAAGCCGCGTGCCGGTGCTCAACGAGGAAGGTCCGCAGCAGCGCGTAACGCCGCCCGATTCGCCGATCACGGCGCTCTTGCGGCACGGTCAGAAAACGTCGGGGCGTGTACTCAGCCTGATCAATACACTGAGCGCATGCGAGCATCCATTCGGCGTCGATACGATCGGCGACGTGCTCCGCGCGGCGCGTGATGCGATCGAAGAGATCACGCCGGGACAAGCGCCGCAAACGTTCCGCAGTTCGTCCGAGGTATCGATACCCGCCCGAGCAATGCGGATTTTTTACCGGCCAGACTAAGACCATGGAATACAGCGCAATGCGCACCGTTTTCATCGAAAACGTCAGGCCCGAACTCGACGCCGGCCGTTATCCGGTCAAACGCGAAGTCGGCGACCGCTTCGAGGTGTCGGCCGACATACTGAAGGAAGGTCACGATGTGCTTGCGGCAGTCGTCCGCTATCGCGAAAAGGATGACAGCAACAGCGGCGGCGACTGGCAGGAAACGCCGATGCGTTTCGTTGATAACGACCGCTGGAGCGGCAGTTTTGAATTGACGGCCAACACGCGCTATCTGTACACAGTGATCGCCTGGGCAGATGCGTTTTTGTCTTGGCGCAACGAATTCCAGAAAAAGCTCGAGGCCGGGCAGAATATCAAGCTCGAACTCGAAGAAGGGCGCTTGCTGATTGTCGACGCGGCGTCGCGTGCGGCCTCACCGTTCCGGCAGCAGATTACGCTGATACTCGATCAGTTCGCGGACGCCGAACACGAGCTGCGCGTCGAGTTGTTGCTATCCGAGCGCGTGCAGCGCCTGATGCAGCAGGCGCCGGATCGCAGCCTCGCCACCACTTACGACCGCGAACTCGAAGTCACAGTCGACCGCGTGCGTGCGCGCTATGCTGCCTGGTACGAAATGGTGCCGCGATCGCAGGGCGCCGTGCCGGGCAAAAGCGCGACGTTCGCGGACTGCATCGCGCGCCTGCCTGAAATCAGAAGCCTCGGCTTCGATGTCGTCTACCTGACGCCGATTCATCCGATCGGCAGAACGCATCGCAAAGGGCCGAACAACACCTTGCATGCCGGGCCGGACGATGCGGGCAGTTTCTATGCGATCGGCAACGAGGAGGGGGGGCACAAGGCGATTCACGCCGAGCTCGGCACTCTCGATGATTTTCGGAACTTCGCCGGCGAAGCGCGCAAGCTCGAAATGGAAATCGCGCTCGACATCGCCATCCAGTGCTCGCCGGACCACCCGTATATCAAGGAACATCCGGAGTGGTTCAGCTATCGCCCCGACGGCACCATCAAGCACGCCGAAAACCCGCCCAAGAAATACCAGGACATCGTCAACGTCAACTTCTCCGGTGAACATCGCGAAGCGCTGTGGCGCGAGTGGCGCGACGTGTTTTTGTTCTGGATAGAGCAGGGCGTCAAGATCTTCCGCGTCGATAATCCGCATACCAAGCCCGTGCAATTCTGGGAGTGGCTGATCGCCGATGTGCAGCACGCTCATCCGGATGTCATATTTTTGGCCGAAGCCTTCACGCGGCCGAAGCTGCTGCAGGCCCTGGCCAAAGCAGGCTTCACGCAGTCCTATACGTATTTCACCTGGCGCAATTTCAAACAGGAGTTGACCGAGTACCTGACCGAACTGACCCAGACCGAGGTGCGCGAATATCTGCGCCCGAATTTTTTCGTCAGCACGCCGGATATCCTTCCCGGGTTTTTGCAGACCGGCGGCCGGCCCGCGCATCAAATACGGCTGGTGCTGGCGGCGACATTGTCGAGCGTCTACGGTATCTACAACAGCTTCGAGTTGTGCGAAAACGCCGCGGTGCCAAACAGCGAGGAATTCCTGCATTCGGAAAAATACGAATACAAGGTGTGGGACTGGAACCGTCTTGGCAACATCAAGGATTACATTACCGCGATCAATCGCATTCGAGCCGAAAATCCGGCGCTGCACGAATTCGATAACCTGCGCTTTTATCCGGCCGACGACGACAACATATTGTTCTACGGCAAGGCCGACCGCGACTACGACAATCTCATTTTTATCGCCGTCAATCTCGATCCGTTCGAGCCGCATCAGGCGGTGCTCGAATTTCCGCTGTTTGAGATGGGGATCAAACGCGATCGCACGTTTCAGGTCGAGGAGTTGTTGAGCGGCAAGAAACATTTGTGGCGCGGGGCGCGGCACAGCGTCGATCTCGATCCGCAAGTCAATCCGGCCGAAATTTATCGGATCAGTTTGTGGGCCTACAAGGATTATGCGGAGCCGTGTTTCTAAACTATGTCATAGCGGACGCGTGAAGGCGTGAGCAGGAATTCCGCAGCAATGCTTACAGATTCCTGCTTGCGCAGGAATGACGGCTATTGGAGATAACGAGCCGTCAATCCGAACGCGCAAGGCGCGAGCCGGACGCCCTAACGTGGCGAAGTAACTGAACTGTCATTCCCGCGAAAACGGGAATCCAGCGGCGTTAAAAAAGACACTGGATTCCCGTTTTCGCGGGAATGACAGCATTTATACTTTCCCGATCCCCGATCCCTAGCCTTTTACCCATGCTCTCCGACGATCCCCTCTGGTACAAAGATGCCATCGTTTACCAGTTGCATGTCAAGGCGTTCTTCGACAGCAACAACGATGGTCTCGGCGATTTCGCCGGCCTGATACAGAAGCTCGACTACATTCAGGACCTCGGCGTCAATACGCTGTGGCTGCTGCCGTTCTACCCGTCGCCGATGCGCGACGACGGCTATGACATCGCCGATTACCGCAACATCCATCCCGACTACGGCACCATGCACGACTTCCGTCAGTTCGTGCGTGAAGCCCACAGGCGCGATCTG
>JACMKV010000369.1 GCA_014379915.1 Burkholderiales bacterium | reverse complement strand
ATCAAATCGGGCGGCGAATGGATCAGCTCGATCGCGCTCGAAAACACCGCGGTTGCGCATCCGGCCGTCGCCGAGGCCGCCGTAATCGGCATTCGTCATACCAAGTGGGACGAGCGGCCGCTGCTCATCGTCGTCAAAAAGCCCGATGCTGAATTGACGCGCGACGAGATATTGAAATTTTTCGAAGGCAAAGTCGCGAAATGGATGATTCCGGACGACGTCGTATTCGTCGATAGCCTGCCGCACACGGCGACCGGCAAATTGCTGAAGACGAAGCTGCGCGAGGAATTCAGGGACTATGTATTGAAAACGTCATGAGCGGAAGCAGTCAACCACCCCTTCCGCTTCGCTCCCTCCCCTCCTTCAAAAGGAGGGGAAGACTCGATATCGGGCTATGCTTTTTTCAACCGCAGGATCAGCGGATCCGAATGCCACGAAATCGTATTCATCAAAAACCTTGAGCGGCGTCTGCCGCGCCCGCCGTCGATCGTCGCCGGCAATTCTGGACGCGCGGCGCTCGAAGCCACGTTTGCCAGTTGCCGGCGATTTATTGTGTGCGGTTTATGTGATCAAGCGACGAACGTCGCAGGTTAGCAACGACCTCGAAGATTAAGCGGCACACCAGGAGAGCCTGGTGCGATCTGCAAGAAGCAACTTAACTTGAGTTAAAAACGTTGTGCAACGGGCCCATCTCACATAAAATCTTAACCGCGGTAAACATTGACTACGCCGCTCCGCGACCGATTCGGCCATGAAACGCGGGACCGCAGTTTCCTTCCAGCATCCGAACTTGCCCGGCTCTTCGATCACAGGCAACCACGGCGACTATGGTAAACATCGGGAAAAAAGTTACTGCCTCGAAGGAAGATTATCTGAAGGCGATATGGAGCCTATCCGAACGCCACACAGAAACCGCACAGGAAGCCGGGACCAACGATTTATCCGCGCTGCTGGGAGTCAGCCCTCCCGCCGTTTCCAAAATGCTCAAGCAGATGGAGCAGCAGGCGTTGATCGCTCACACGCCTTACCGTGGCGTCAGTCTGACCAAAAAGGGTCGGCAAGTCGCACTCAAAATTGTGCGTCGCCACCGGCTTCTCGAATGTTTCCTGGTTGAAGTATTGAAATATGATTTGCACGAGGCGCATGACGAATCGGAGCGGCTTGAACATCATATTTCTCACAGGTTTGAGGAACAAATCGACGCGCTGCTCGGGCATCCGGATCGATGCCCTCATGGCAGCCCGATTCCGAATCGAAATGGCGATTTCAGATCCGGTAGCCTGCGTTGAAACGAATAGTTCCGCGATCGGCAGGACTGCATTAAGCCAGCGCGCCGGACGAGAACGAAGGAACTGATTCCATGAACCGCGACGTCACCGAAACTTTGAAAACGCCTCTGGTCGGCGGTTGGCGCAGAAAACAATCGACGCCTAGCCTGCCCGAGGCGAACGCGACCCTCGCCGTGCCGCGCGGCGCGAGCTTCTGGCGCAAAATGCTGGCGTTTTCGGGGCCCGGTTATCTGGTCGCCGTCGGTTATATGGATCCCGGCAACTGGGCGACCGATCTTGCCGGCGGTTCGCGCTTCAATTACACGCTGCTGTCCGTCATCATGATTTCGAATCTGATGGCGATCCTTCTGCAGGCGCTGGCGCTGCGGCTCGGCATCGTCACCGGCCGCGATCTGGCGCAGGCTTGCCGCGATCATTTCTCGCCGCGCGTCTCGTTTGTATTGTGGGTGTTGTGCGAAATCGCGATCATCGCCTGCGATCTCGCCGAAGTCATCGGCTCGGCGATCGCCCTCAATCTGCTGTTCGGCATCCCGCTGGTATGGGGCGTATTGCTGACCGCGTTCGATGTAATGGTTCTGCTGCTGCTGCAGAACCGCGGCTTTCGCTGGCTGGAAGCGGTGGTGATAGCACTCGTTCTGACCATCGGCGTTTCGTTCGCCGCGCAGATCATTTTTTCGCATCCCGATGTCGCTGCTATCGCGCGCGGATTCGTGCCGTCCGCGCAGATCATCACCAATCCCGAGATGCTTTATATCGCGATCGGCATCCTCGGCGCGACGGTAATGCCGCACAATCTTTACCTGCATTCTTCGATCGTGCAAACCCGCAATTACGCAAGGACGCGTGAGGGCAAAAAAGAGGCGATCAAGTTCGCGACCATCGATTCGACCCTGGCGCTGATGCTGGCGCTGTTCATCAATGCCGCCATCCTGATCGTGGCGGCAGCCACCTTTTATCGCAGCGGCAATCACGAGGTCGCGGAGATCGGCGAGGCTTATCAGTTGCTGTCGCCGCT
>JACMKV010000368.1 GCA_014379915.1 Burkholderiales bacterium | reverse complement strand
GGATCACGTTCAGGGCATTGCGGTATCGGATGGAGAGGTTGGGGATACAGTAGTAATGCAGACTGCGCGATGAAGCTTACCGCTGTATTTCAAAAGGTCGTTCAGGGCCACATCGGTTGGTGGAAGAGCTTCCGGGCGCCAATACGCAGGGTGACTCCCTTGAGGAGGCGCGCGCCAATCCGGCCGAGGCTGTCGCATTGGTTCTCGAAGCAAACCGCACTCTTGCCGAAGAAACGATACGAGGACAGGATGTTATCCGTGAGCCATTGTTGTTACCGGCGGTGTGAAAAGGCCAAGGAACCTAACCCTTATCCGTTATCTGCAACAGCGCGGCTGTGTTCTTTTGCGCGAAGGCGGTAAACACTCGATCTTCGTCAATCGAGTTACTCAAAAATCATCGACGGTCCCAAGGCATCGTGAAATCGACGAAACCTTGTTCGAAAAATCTGCAAGGATCTGCAAGTTCCCGCGCCGTAGTCGTGCATCAACCGTCGTCCATCGATGTAAATGGCTTTTTTTCCGCGGCCAGCTTTATCGCCTCGCCTAATTTTGATGACCGCCCACCGCGTTGCAGGATTCAACTACTCGTCATCCACAACATCAGCCTGCCGCCAGGCGAGTTCGGCGGCGACGGCATTATCGAGTTGTTTACCAACCGCCTCGATCCTGAAGTCCATCCGTATTACCAGTCGATCACGCATCTGCGCGTGTCGGCGCATTTCCTGATTAGGCGCGGCGGCCAAATCATCCAGTTCGTCTCTTGCGAAAAGCGCGCCTGGCATGCTGGCGTTTCCAATTGGTGCGGGCAGGAACGCTGCAACGATTTTTCCATCGGTGTCGAGCTTGAAGGTTGTGACAGCGTTCCTTTCACCGATTGCCAATACGAAAGCCTCGTAACACTCACCAAAACGTTGCACGCGACGTATCCGATCTCCGACACAAAAGGTCATTCCGACATCGCCCCGGGCCGCAAAACCGATCCGGGGCCGTGCTTCGACTGGCACCGTTACCGGGCTGCGCTCGCGGCCTTATAAACTCCTCAAGCTTCGCGTTTTGATATCGAAACGGCTCTGCGCGGATGCCGCCCCGCGCCGTCCAATCCCGCCGTCCAATTTTTTAAACCGCGTATCAACCGGCTCTCGGGAAGGGGTTAAATTTTTCTTTGAAAGTTATTGACTCTGCTGCTGAGAGTACTAGAATTAGTAGCGTCATCGCGTAAAACCACAATAGGTTGTGTATGACACGTTGGATAAGCTGTGCATAACGTGTAGATATTCTTATTGCGAGGCGCGCGTATCAAGGCCGCCAACGAAAAACAGGAGACAGGCATGCAGCTTGCGCCACCCTCGATTTCCCCAACTCAAATAACCCGGTTCTCGCTGGACGAACGGCCCGCAGCTGACGCGCGCTACGCGCAATATAAAATCATTCGCCGCAACGGCTCGGTCGTAGGTTTCGAGCCGGCCAAAATTTCGATCGCGCTGACCAAGGCGTTCATCGCCGTCAACGGCGGCCAAGGCGCGGCGTCGGCGCGCGTCCGCGAACTCGTCGTAACCCTGACCGAAAATGCGGTCAATGCGTTGATGCGGCGCCAGCCGAACGGCGGCACTTTCCATATCGAAGATATCCAGGATCAAGTCGAGCTGGCGCTGATGCGTTCCGGCGAGCACGACGTCGCGCGCTCGTACGTGCTGTATCGCGAAGAACGGGCGAAAAGCCGCGCCCGAGAGCGCGAGGCCAAAGCCGCGTTAACAGCGCCGGCGATCAATGTGATGGAAGCTGGCAAGCTGGCGCCTCTCGACATCACGCGTTTGCACAGGCTGCTGGCCGACTGCTGCGCCGGACTCGGCGATGCGGTCGCGTCCGAGCCCATTCTGCAAGCCACACTCAAGGATATTTATGAAGGCGTGCCGATCGAGGAAGTTCGCAAGTCGACGATT
Organism: Burkholderiales bacterium; assembly: GCA_014379915.1. Classification (GTDB taxonomy): domain Bacteria; phylum Pseudomonadota; class Gammaproteobacteria; order Burkholderiales; family JACMKV01; genus JACMKV01. The sequence continues at coordinate 5,619 of JACMKV010000368.1, read as the reverse complement.
CTGTCAGCGCGTTCGCTGATCGAGAAGGAACCGGCGTATGGCTTCGTCACGGCGCGCCTGCTGCTCAATTCCATACGCTTCGAGGTTCTGGGGCGAGAAACGCCGCAAGCCGAAATGGCTGCGCGCTATCCGGAATATTTCCCCGCTTTCATCCAGCGCGGTATAGATGCTGAACGGCTCGACCGCCGCTTGCTGAAATTCGATTTGCCGTGCCTGGCCGCAGCGCTGAACGCCGATCGCGATCTGCAATTCGGCTATCTCGGCTTGCAAACCCTGTACGACCGCTATTTCCTGCATGTCGATGAAAAACGCATCGAGCTGCCGCAAGCGTTTTTCATGCGCGTCGCCATGGGCCTGGCCCTGAACGAAAAGAATCGCGAGGCGCGGGCGATCGAGTTCTACAACCTGCTGTCGAGCTTTGACTTTATGAGTTCGACGCCGACGCTATTCAATTCAGGTACGCAGCGTTCGCAGTTGTCGAGCTGCTATCTGACGACGGTCGGCGATGACCTCGACGATATTTACGAAGCGATCAAGGAAAACGCGCTGCTGTCGAAATTCGCCGGCGGGCTGGGCAACGACTGGACGCAGGTCAGGGCGATGGGATCGCACATCAAGGGCACCAATGGCAAGTCGCAGGGCGTCGTGCCGTTTCTGAAAGTCGTCAACGATACGGCGGTTGCCGTCAATCAGGGCGGCAAGCGCAAGGGCGCGGTCTGCGCCTATCTTGAAACCTGGCACATGGATATCGAGGAATTTCTCGAGCTGCGCAAGAACACCGGCGACGATCGCCGCCGCACGCATGACATGAATACTGCAAACTGGGTGCCCGATCTGTTCATGAAGCGGGTGATGGAAAGCGGCGAGTGGACGCTGTTTTCGCCGTCCGAAGTCCTCGATCTGCACGACAAGGTCGGCCGCGCATTCGAGTCGGCTTATACGGCTTACGAGAAAAAAGCCGCGGAAGGAAAGATCAAGCTGTTCAGACGCGTTCCGGCACTTCAGCTCTGGCGCAAGATGCTGACCATGCTGTTCGAAACCGGCCATCCGTGGATCGCCTTCAAGGATCCATGCAACATCCGCTCGCCGCAAAGCCATACCGGCGTCGTGCATAGCTCGAATCTGTGCACCGAGATCACGCTGAACACCAACGAGGACGAAATTGCGGTCTGCAATCTTGGTTCGCTGAATTTGCCGGCGCATATGAAGGACGGTCAGCTTGACCGCGAAAAGCTGCAGCGCACCGTGACCACCGCGATGCGCATGCTCGATAACGTGATCGACATCAATTTCTACGCGGTGGCCAAAGCGCGCAACGCCAATCTCAAGCATCGGCCGGTCGGTCTCGGCATCATGGGTTTTCAGGATTGTCTGCACGAGTTGCGTATTCCCTACGCGTCGGATGCTGCCATCGCATTCGCCGATCGCTCGATGGAGGCGGTCGCCTATGCTGCCTACTGGGCATCGACCGAATTGGCCGAGGAGCGCGGCCGCTATGCGACATACGAGGGTTCGCTTTGGTCGCGCGGCATCCTGCCGCAGGATTCGCTGAAACTACTGGGTGATGAACGCGGCAACTATCTCGAAGTCGACCGATCGAGCGCGCTCGACTGGGCCGCGTTGCGCGCCCGCATCGCCGAGCACGGCATGCGCAACTCGAACTGCCTCGCCATCGCGCCGACCGCGACCATCGCCAACATCATCGGCGTTTCAGCCAGCATAGAGCCGACGTATCAGAACCTGTACGTGAAATCGAACCTGTCGGGCGAATTCACGGTGACCAACCAGTATCTGGTCAACGACCTCAAAAAGCTCGATATGTGGGACGAGGTCATGATCGCCGATCTCAAGTATTTCGACGGCAGCCTGGCCAGGATCGATCGCGTCCCGGCCGAGATACGCAAGCTGTATGCGACGGCGTTCGAGGTCGAGCCGACGTGGTTGATCGAAGCCGGCTCGCGCCGCCAGAAATGGATCGACCAGGCGCAATCGCTGAATATCTATATGGCGGGGGCGTCGGGCAAGAAGCTCGACGAGACGTACAAGCTGGCGTGGTTGCGGGGGTTGAAGACGACATATTACTTACGCACTTTAGGCGCGAGTCACGCCGAGAAATCGACCGGCAAGGGCGGCGAGCTGAATGCGGTGTCGACCGGGCAGCAGCGCGGTGAGCAGTTTTGTTCGATTACGAGTCCGGAGTGTGAGGTGTGTCAATAACGATCAGGAGCTCAATATGGCGAAGAACGAGACCACGAGTAAAAAGGCTGCGTCGGCAGCATCCTCAGTTTTAAAGAATCAGAAATCATCCACACCCGCAAAAACAGCCGCAGGTTCGGCGCTCACCCAGACCCCTGATCGCGCTAAGGGTAAGAAAGGAAAATAGGTGCGCCTAGAACAAGTTTTGGAAGCTTTTTTATTTCGGATAAACGATGAGGACTGAATGAAACGCGCACTACGCTACGTCAACCAGCATCTAAGCCGCCGCCGCGTTTATTTCGCAGCGCAGAAATTCGAAAGAGAAACTGCCGCACCGGAGTTGACGATGTTGAAGTCAACTTTGGATACTGATCGGGGTCGGACTACTTACTGGCCGGAACAAGAACGGCCAGCCAACGAAAAATACTAGGAGAGAGGAAATCATGTTGAGTTTTGAGGAGCACGGCAGCCAACAGAGCGGGGAACGCGAAGCGCAAGGGTTTACCGGCAGCCAGGCGCACGCAATGCTGAGCAAGCAGAAAGTTGCCGAGCCGGTATCGGAGCAAGCGGCAAGCGACGAGCCAAGCGACGAGAGATACACGGCCGGCAATGCAACGCGCCGCGTCACCGTCGAGGACAAGCAAATCATCAATTGCCGCGCTGACGTGAATCAGCTCGTGCCGTTCAAGTACAAATGGGCGTGGGATAAATACCTGGCCGGATGCGCGAATCACTGGATGCCGCAAGAGATAAACATGAGTCGCGACATCGCGACGTGGAAAGATCCGAACGGCCTGACCGACGATGAGCGCCTGATCGTCAAGCGCAATCTCGGTTTCTTCGTGACGGCCGATTCGCTTGCCGCCAACAACATCGTGCTCGGCACCTATCGCCACATCACCAATCCCGAATGCCGCCAGTACCTGCTGCGCCAGGCGTTCGAGGAGGCGATCCACACCCACGCCTATCAGTACATCGTCGAATCGCTCGGCCTCGATCAGGGCGAGATATTCAATATGTATCACGAAGTCGCCAGCATCCGCGACAAGGATGAATTTTTGCTGCCGTTCATCGAAACGCTGACCAATCCCGAATTCAAAACAGGCACGCCGGAAACCGATCAGCAGTTGCTGAAAAGCCTGATTGTGTTTGCGTGCATCATGGAAGGAATGTTCTTTTATGTTGGATTTACGCAAATACTCGCGCTCGGCAGACAAAATAAAATGACTGGATCGGCCGAACAGTATCAATATATCTTGCGCGATGAATCGATGCATTGTAATTTCGGCATTGACGTGATCAACCAGATCAAAATGGAAAACCCGCATTTGTGGACGAGCGAATTTCGCGACGAAATTCGCAGCCTGATCCAGCGCGGTGTTGAACTCGAATATCGCTACGCGGAAGACACGATGCCGCGCGGTGTGCTGGGTTTGAATGCGCCGATGTTCAAGGAATATCTGCGCTTCATTGCAAATCGTCGTTGCCAGCAGATTGGACTCGATGTCCTGTTCGCCGGCGCTACCAATCCGTTCCCGTGGATGTCGGAGATGATCGACCTGAAGAAAGAAAAGAATTTCTTCGAAACGCGCGTCACCGAATACCAGACCGGCGGAGCGCTGAGCTGGGATTGAGGAGGCGACGCGGGATGTCGAACAGGGAGAGCATCGCTTGGGATACAGCCTGAAATACCGGCGTTACCGCAGCCGCAGACCGAGTATGCACACCGTCACGGAAGTTCGGGCCGAGCGCAATTACACGCTGTGGCTGCGCTTCGACGACGGGATCGAGGGCCACGTTTACCTGGGCGATCTCGTTGGAACCCAGACTTTCGGGCTGCTTTCCGATGAAGACAAGTTCCGCCGGGCGGCGATCGACCCGATCTCGAATGCCGTCACCTGGGAAGGCGATCTCGCGCTCGACCCGGACGCGCTTTACCGGGACGTCGTGAGCAAGGTCCAGGCCGCCCTACACTGACGCGGGTAGTACGTACAAAGGAGCAGGGCATGGCGAAAGCATTCAAGTCAGGCCGGAACCAACCCGCGAAGAAGAAGGCGGGCGGCGCCAGGAAAAAGGCCGTAACGCCGCGACGCGCCGGCAAGTCGGCGCGCAAAGCGCCCGCGGGCAAAGCGAAGAAGAAAGGGATGAGCGCGAAAAGCCGCGCGACGAGCAAAGGGCGCAAGCGTACTACGCCGGCAGCGGCCAAAAAAAAGCCGACTAAAAAGTCGGCTAAGAAAAAAGCAGCCAAGAAAAAGCCCGCTGCCCCCAGGGTAAGTTCAGCGCCTAAGGCTCGAACGGCCCAACCTGCCGCAGAGCCTCCTGCACCGGACACACCCCGACCGGTTGCCATCCCTGGCGCTTGGCCGTTTCCCATGGGGAATCGGTCGTAACCTTGCGTCATTACCGTCGGGCGGGCGGCTTGCGCCGTCTGACCGCCGGTGTGGAATTTAGCCGGGCGAACAGCAGGGTGCCAACGATACCCAATCCAATCGCGTCCGGCAAGGTGGCTACAGGTGCCGCGATGCAGCAAGAGCAGATTAACTGTAAATCAAGTACTTACCGCATTGCCGCGGAGCCGCTTTCAGCGCTTCACCGGCGATCGATGGGACTTGACACAGGCGCCGCCATGGGGTCAATGCGCCCTGGCAAAACGCCCTCGAGCGTGCACATCTCACCGTGCTCGCGCGTTCAGCAACATGACCGCTTGCCGCACGTTTCGCAGCGCCGTGTTGCGCTTCGCGCTCCGCGCGACTTGCGCTCGGCGTACCGCGTTGAGTAGAGTGTGGCGAAGCTCGAAGCTCGAGCAATAACCATCACGACGTTGCCTCAGAGCACGTCCGGAGGAGAAGAATGAACATCCTGACCTCTCTCACACGTGCGCTGTGCGCGCTCGTCATCGTGATCGCGAGCACGGGCGCATACGCGCAGACCGACGATTGCAAGAACCGCGGACAGCTCGATACGCTGTATTGCGACGAGAACAAGGATCTCGTCGCCGATACGCCGAAGGACTCGAAGCGCTGGAAGAATCCCTCGACGCTCGTGTTCACGTATACGCCCGTCGAAGACGCCGCCGTTTACGAGTCGGCTTTCAAGCCGTTCCTGGATTATCTCGGCAAGTGCACGGCGAAACGCGTGGTGTATTACGGCGTGCAGTCGAACGCAGCGGAGATCGAAGCGATGCGTGCGGGCCGCCTCCACGTCGGAGGTTTTTCGACGGGTCCCACGGGATTCGCGGTCAATCTCGCCGGTGCGGTGCCATTCGCGATCAAGGGCACCGAGAAGGAGTGGCAGGGCTACAACCTCATCATGATCGTGAGGAAAGCGAGCGCGTACCAGAAGCTCTCCGATCTGAAGGGAAAGCGCGTTGCACACACTTCGCCCTCTTCGAACTCCGGTCATCTCGCGCCGCAGGCGCTGTTC
>JACMKV010000367.1 GCA_014379915.1 Burkholderiales bacterium | reverse complement strand
GTCAGCGGGCCGCCGCCCAATGTGATCAACTACATGTTCAGTCCTTTCGGCGCCCTGACGGTTAACGAGTTTGCGACCAACAGCCCGACTGTGTTCGGCCACAAAAACGCCGCCGGTGCGCATACCGTCGGCGCCGCCTTCTACGGAAGCACGCCGGAATGCGGGACAACGCCGCCGGTGCTCGAAGATTTTTCTTCGTCCGGCGGCGTTCGAATCCTTTTCGACACGTCCGGCGCGCGTCTCGATGCTCCTGTCGTGCGCCAGAAGCCGAACAGCGTCGCGCCTGATGGCATAAACACAAACTTCTTTGGCGACGAAAGCTTTGCCGATCCGGTCGGTGCGTGCAGCACGACCGAACCGTTCCCGAACTTTTTCGGCACCTCGGCGGCGGCGCCGCACGCTGCCGCGGTTGCCGCGCTGCTGCTCGACGCCGATCCCCTCCTGACGCCTGCGGCCATTTATGCGATCCTGGAAAATACCGCGATCAACATGGGGCCGACCGGATTCGATTTCGAAACAGGCTTCGGCCTGATCCAGGCCGATGCGGCTGTGGCATCGGTTGCGAACGCCGGTTCCGTGCAATTGTCGGCTACGACCTACGCGGTGGGCGAAGACGGCCGCTACGCGATCATCACTGTGACGCGCACGGGAGGCAGCGCCGGCGCGATCTCGGTCAACTTTGCTACCAAAAGCGACAGTGCAGTGTTTCGCGCCGACTATCGCGGCATTAACCAGGCGGTTACGTTCGGCGATGGCGACAACGCCAGCAAAACGATCAGGATTCGGATCCTGCAGGACACCCGGTTCGAGGGCGACGAGCGTTTCGGCATAATCCTGGGCAACCCGATCGGCGGTGCGACGCTGGGCTCGCCCCGTAGCGCGATTGTCACGATCAGCGATGACGATAGCGCGCCGATTGGTGGCGTGCTGCAATTCAGCGCGCCGGCTTACAGGGTCAGCGAGAGCGGCGGCAATGCGGTCATCACCATAGCGCGTAGCGACGGCAGCACAGGCGCGGTCAGGGTGAACTTTGCAACCATGAGCCGCAGGGCGACCGTCGGTTCCGACTATACCGGGATCAACCGGGACATCTCGTTTGCCAGCGGCGACACCGCAGCCAAAACGGTCAATGTTCCGATCCTGCAAGATACCCGGGTGGAAGGTAAAGAAAGCCTGGTCGTGAGGTTAGCCAAACCAACGGGTGGGGCGATGGTGGGTTCGCAAGGTAGGGCGACCGTGACCATCATGGACGACGATTAGCAGGGGCCGCAGGATAGGATTAGCGTCGCTGTTCTTACTCGTAGGTAGGCACTTCCGCATGATCTCGCCGGCATGAGCGCTCGCTTTTTGCCGCGATGCTGCAATGAAATTGCCTCGGAAGTTAGAGTAAACTCTGAAATTCGGGATCACTAGCCGATCAGATTTCGGACATGATTTTCAAGCAGCTTTTCGAACCGGCCTCTTCCACGTATACCTATCTTCTCGGCTGCGAAAGCTCCGGCCTCGCAGTGCTGATCGACCCGGTGACGGAAACCGTGGAACGCGATCTTGCCGTCGTGCGCGACCTGGGTCTGCAGCTTGCGTATACAGTCGAAACGCACATACATGCGGATCATCTGACCAGCGCGCAAATACTCAAAGCGTTGACCGCCAGCCGCATCGCTGCGCCCAAGCTCGATGGCATGAGCTGCGTCGACAGCGCGATCGAGGAGGGTCGTCCGCTCCTAATAGGAGACATCGTGCTCCATCCGATGTGGACGCCCGGCCACACCCCGCACCATCACGCCTACCTGATCGAACGCAGCGAAACGATGCGCCTTTTCAGCGGCGACGCGCTTCTGATCGACGGCTGCGGGCGAACCGATTTCCAGAACGGCGATGCGGGGGCGCTTTACCGTTCGGTGCGCGAGAAAATGTTCAAGCTGTCCGATGAAACGCTGGTGTATCCCGCGCACGATTATCAGGGACGCCGCGTCTCCAGCATCGGTCAGGAAAAAACCAGAAATCCGCGGCTCGGCAGCGACAAAACGCTCGACGATTTCAAGCGCATCATGGCTGAGCTGAAGCTGCCCTTACCAAAGAAGATGCACTACTTCGTCTCTGGAAATACGCGCTGCGGTGAATACGTACCCGATGTGCCGGAAGAATTGCAGTCAGCTTGCGGAATAACGATTCAGGGATAAGTCGCGCTCTCGAAAAAGCGATTCCATTGCAGGAGCGCGAACACCGCGCGTCAGACGACTGAGTAGGAGGTGATGCACGTAACGTGTTGCAAGGTGGAGGCATCGCGCAAGCGGGCTGCCTCCAGAAGAGAAACCAAACCAGCATTATCAAAGGAGCTGAATCATGTCATTACGTATAGGCAGCGATGCGCCGGATTTCACGGCGGAATCGACCGAGGGGACCATCCGCTTTCACGAATGGATGGGAGATGGCTGGGCCATTTTGTTTTCGCATCCGAAGAACTTCACACCGGTGTGCACGACCGAGCTCGGTTACATGGCGAAGCTGAAACCGGAATTCGACAAGCGCAACACGAAGATCATCGGCCTGTCGGTCGACCCTGTCAGCGACCACGCGCGCTGGGGGAAGGATATCGAGGAAACCCAGGGCTTCGCGCCCAACTATCCGCTGTTCGGCGATTCCGAACTCAAGATTGCGAAGCTGTACGACATGCTGCCCGCTGAGACGAGCGGCAGTTCGCAAGGCCGTACCGCGATGGACAATATGACGGTGCGCTCCGTGTTCGTCGTCGGCCCCGACAAGAAAATCAAGCTGATCCTGACCTACCCGATGAGCACCGGCCGCAACTTCGACGAAATCCTGCGCGCGCTCGATTCGATGCAGCTGACCGCCAGGCACAAGGTCGCAACGCCGGTGAACTGGAGGCGGGGCGAGGACGTCATTATCCTGCCGGCAGTGTCCGATGCTGAAGCCAAAGAAAAGTACCCGCAAGGCTGGAAGGCGCCGAAGCCCTATCTGCGCATCGTGCCGCAGCCAGGAAAATAAAGCCGCCGCGCGCGTCGTTTCCGGCTTTCTAGTGAGGAGCGCCGGATTTTTCTTACCTGATTTCAACCTGCCCTTGGCAGGATCGGTACTCGCCTCCACTGAAGGTGATCGTCGTCGAAACAACCGGAAAAATGAAAAGAAAGAGTATCGCGAGCCTCGCGCTTTGCTTGTCGGCCGCTATTTCGACTGGAGCGATCGCAGAGGACGGTCACACACAGGATGGTCGCGTTCTGGC
>JACMKV010000366.1 GCA_014379915.1 Burkholderiales bacterium | reverse complement strand
GTGTCGGCGCGGCGCGGGTGCGCGATATGTTCGAACAGGCGAAAAAGCACGCGCCGTGCATTATCTTCATCGACGAGATCGACGCGGTCGGCCGTCAACGCGGTGCGGGGCTGGGCGGCGGCAATGACGAGCGCGAGCAGACGCTGAACCAGTTGCTCGTCGAGATGGACGGCTTCGAAGGCACGTCCGGGGTGATCGTGATCGCCGCCACTAACCGTCCGGACGTGCTCGATCCGGCCCTGTTGCGCCCGGGACGTTTCGACCGCCAGGTCGTAGTTCCCTTGCCCGACATACGCGGCCGCGAGCAGATCATCATGGTGCATATGCGCAAAGTGCCGGCTGCGCCTGACGTGCGCGCCGATATTCTCGCGCGCGGCACACCCGGTTTTTCCGGCGCCGATCTGGCCAATCTGGTCAATGAAGCGGCGTTGTTCGCCGCGCGCACGAATAAACGCCTGGTCGATATGGACGACTTCGAGCGCGCCAAGGACAAGATCATCATGGGCGCCGAACGTCGCTCTCTGGTGATGCCGGAAGAAGAGCGCCGCAATACCGCATACCACGAGTCCGGCCATGCGGTCGTCGCCAAACTGTTGCCGAAGACGGATCCGGTGCACAAGGTAACGATCATCCCGCGCGGACGCGCCTTGGGCGTGACCATGCAGTTGCCGGTTGAAGATCGCTACAGCATGGATCGCGAGCATATTCTGCAGAACATTTCAGTGCTGTTCGGCGGCCGTATCGCCGAAGAGGTGTTCATGAAGCAGATGACGACCGGCGCTTCGAACGACTTCGAGCGTGCGACCGAAATGGCGCGCCGTATGGTCACGCAGTGGGGCATGTCGGATGCCATGGGGCCCATGGTTTATGGTGAGAACGAAGGCGAAATCTTTCTCGGCCGCTCGGTGACGACGCATAAAAACGTGTCGGAAGCCACCATGCAGAAAGTCGACGCCGAGATTCGCCGCATCATCGATCAGCAGTATGGGATTGCTCGGCAGCTGATCGAGCAAAGTCGCGAGAAGATCGACATCATGGCGAAAGCGCTCCTTGAATGGGAAACCATAGATGCCGACCAGATCAACGACATTATGGAAGGCAAAGCGCCGCGCCCGCCGAAACCGACCCAGCCGATCACGCCGCCGCCCCCGCCTTCAGGCGGACAAGCCGTGAGCGCTACCGCGACGCCACGGCCAGCGCAAGGGGTGTGAAGGCGGGGAAAAGGGATTAGTAGGGGATAGGGACTAGGGGATCGAAAAGCCAAACCGACCCGGTTCCGATCCCCGATACCCAATCCCCGAATGATTCTTCAAGCCGGCCGTTTCAGGCTTTCGCTTTCCCGTCCTCTCGTCATGGGGATCGTAAACCTTACTCCCGATTCGTTCTCCAACGGCGGCCGTTATGCGGACATCGAGCGCGCGATCGCGCATGCCCATCGATTACTCGGCGACGGCGCCGACATCCTCGATCTTGGCGCGGAATCGACACGTCCTGGCGCGGCGCCGGTTTCACTCGAAGATGAACTAGGCCGCCTCATGCCGGTGCTCGCCGGCCTGCGCGATTTCCCGATGCCGATTTCGATCGACACCTACAAACCCGAAGTCATGGAGGAGGCAATACGCGTCGGCGCAGCGATGATCAATGACATCAATGCATTACGCGCGCCGCGTGCCATCGACATCGTTGCCGACTCGGACACGGGCGTGTGTGTGATGCACATGCAAGGCACGCCGCAAACCATGCAGCAGGACCCTCGCTATGGCGACGTGGTAGCCGAGGTCAAGCAGTTTCTCGCTGATCGTGTCGCGGCGCTGGAGGATGCCGGTATCGGCCGCGAGCGTATCGTGCTTGATCCGGGGTTCGGCTTCGGCAAGACCAAGGCGCATAACCTCGCGCTGTTGCGCGGTCTGGGCGAATTGGGCGCGCTCGGACTGCCGGTGCTCGCCGGCCTGTCGCGCAAATCGGTTCTTGCAAAACTTACGCAATGCGAGGACAGGAAATCGGCACCGCAACCGGAATACGAAGATCGTGTACCCGCGAGCATCGCGGCGGCGTTGCTCGCCGTATTCAAAGGTGCGCGTATCGTACGCGTGCACGACGTCAAGGCGACTTGCGATGCGCTCGCGGTATATAGCGCGGTAATGGCTGAACCGCCACTTGCCGTGTAACAAGTTCGTCAACCACCCCCGCCGCTTCGCGTTGGCCTCTCCTCGGAAAGGAGAGGGAGGGGTACTGGCGGGCCAGAGGCCGGCTGAAAAATAAAACACCTGTAGCCGCGCGCCCGGTGCGATCTTATTGCTGGCGATATGCCGCTATCGTCAACCTTGTTAAACTGCGTTCTTTATCTCGCGCACATCTTCTATGACTCGAAAATATTTTGGCACCGACGGCATCCGCGGGCGAGTCGGCGTTGCGCCGATCACGCCGGAATTTGTCATGCGGCTGGGTTATGCGGCTGGCAGGGTGTTGACTCGCGGCGAGCATTCAGCCGCAACAACGCCGGCGGTTTTGATCGGCAAGGACACGCGGATCTCCGGCTATATGCTTGAATCGGCGCTCCAGGCGGGTTTGTCGGCAGCCGGCGTCGACAGCCATCTGACCGGGCCCATGCCGACCCCGGCAGTCGCCTATCTGACGCGTGCGCTGCGCCTGCAGGCCGGCATCGTGATCAGCGCGTCGCACAATCCTTACGATGACAACGGCATCAAGTTTTTTTCGGCTGCCGGTGAGAAGCTGGACGACGACATCGAGCTTGCGATTGAAGCCGGCCTGAACGATCCGGTCAAAACTGTCCTGTCGGAGAAGCTCGGCAAGGCCTACCGCATCAAGGATGCCGCCGGGCGCTACATCGAGTTTTGCAAAAGCGCATTTCCCAACGAGCTCGATCTGCGCGGCATGCGCATCGTCGTCGACTGCGCGCACGGCGCAACGTATCACATCGCTCCGCATGTATTTCACGAGCTGGGCGCCGAGGTCGTTTCGATCGGCGCGCAGCCGGATGGCCTCAATATCAATGACGGTTTCGGTGCGACGCATACGGATGCACTGAGGGAAGCCGTACTGCGCGAACACGCCGACATCGGTATTGCGTTGGATGGCGACGGCGACCGTGTAATGATGATCGACGCGTCGGGCGCGCTGTTCGACGGCGACCAGTTGTTGTATCTGATGGCGCGTCATCGCCAGCAGGAAGGGAGGCTGAAAGGCGGCGTGGTCGGGACTGCCATGACCAACCTCGGCGTCGAGCGGGCATTGCAGCAACTGGACATCCCATTTGCGCGCGCTCAGGTCGGCGACCGCTATGTGCTCGAAATGCTGAAGGCGCGTGGCTGGCAGCTTGGCGGCGAGGGCTCCGGCCACATTATCTGCCTCGACAAACACACGACCGGCGACGGCATCGTGTCGGCGCTGCAGGCGCTGCATTTACTCAGGATCAAGAAGACGACATTGGCCGAGTGCGCAGCCGCACTCACGCTGTACCCGCAGGTGCTGATCAATGTCAAAACCGTTCGCCGTTTCAACGTCGATGCCGATCCGAAAGTCAAAGCGAAAGTTGCGGAAGCCGAATCGGCAATGGTCAATCGCGGCCGTGTGCTGTTGCGCGCTTCGGGCACCGAACCGGTAGTGCGCGTCATGGTGGAGGCCGAAAGTCGCGACCTCGCCGAGCAGTGGGCGCAGGCAATCGCCAGGCAGGTGCGGGAGGCCGAGAAGACTGCGTTGCACCACAGCGTGGCTGGCGAAGGCGACCGAGTGCACGATCCAGTCATCACACTGTAACAATACGTTCATAAACTCTCGACAGGACAAGCGCCACCCACCAAGCCGCCACCGACCAAGCCGAAGAGAACGATGACATGGCCACGATACTGGTAGTTGAAGACGAATCCGCGATCCTCGAGCTGCTCACCATCAACCTCAAGCACGCCGGCCACAACGTGCTGCCGGCGCGAGATGCGGAAAGCGCCATCGCGACCATCAATAACGTGATTCCCGATCTGGTGCTGCTCGACTGGATGCTGCCGGGCCGCTCCGGCATCGCGCTGGCGAAACAGCTGCGCGAGAACAAGCGAACGCGACCTTTGCCGATCATTTTTCTGACCGCGCGTTCGGAAGAGCACGACAAGGTTGCAGCCCTCGAAACCGGCGTCGACGACTATGTAACGAAGCCATTTTCGCCACGCGAGCTGGCGGCGCGCATCAAGGCGGTGTTGCGCCGGCGCGCGCCGCACGTCACCGACGATGCCGTGCTGATCGGCGATTTGCGGCTCGATCCGGCAACCCATCGCGTTACCGGCAAGGGCCAGCTGCTCGAACTGGGGCCGGTCGAGTTCCGCCTGTTGCATTATCTGATGACGCATCCCGAGCGCGTGCATTCGCGCAAGCAGTTGCTCGATGAAGTCTGGGGCGATCACGTTTTTGTCGAAGAGCGCACCGTCGACGTCCACATCCGGCGCTTGCGCATGGCTTTGTCGCCGAGCGGAAGCGAGCATCTGATCGAAACCGTACGCGGCAGCGGCTACCGGCTTTCGCAGATGTCATAATGAACGGTCACCACCTCTAAATCCGCCCCTCCAAATCCGACACGTCGCCATGCACAAAGAACACTCGTCGAAACGCTACGACACCCAGCTCGAAGCGCTCAGAACGCGCGTCCTGCAAATGGGCGGATTGGTCGAAGCGCAGATCGTCGATGCGATCGACGCGCTGCTGTCAGGCAATCTCGATCTGGCGCGCAAAGTCATTGCAACCGACTCGGAAGTCGATGCGCTTGAAGTATCGATCGACGAAGATTGCGGCCAGATCATTGTCAGGCGGCAACCGGCGGCCAGCGACCTGCGCATGGTGCTGACGGTGGCCAAGGCGATTACAGATCTTGAGCGGATCGGCGACGAAGCGGAAAAAATTGCGCGCATGGCGCTCTTGATCTATTCGTCCGGCGTGTTGTTCCGGGTGGGCTTCAGCGATATCAAAATCGCCAGCAATCTGGCCATGGAAATGCTGCGTCGCGCGCTTGACGGCTTTTTGAGGCTGGATGCCGAGCAGGCGGCCGACGTATTGAATAAAGATGCCGATCTCGACGACCAGTTCCGCTCGATTCTGCGGCAACTGATCACCTATATGATGGAGGACCCGCGGACGATATCGGTATCGATCGAAACCTTATTCGTCGCCAAGGCCCTCGAGCGCATCGGCGATCATGCGAAAAACGTCGCCGAGCACGTGATTTACCTGGTCAAGGGACAGGACGTACGTCATGTCGCCGCCCCACAAATCGAAACCGAGGCGCGGGGCTGAATTTCGAACCGAATTCTTCCGCGAACCGAATTCTTTACGCACCCCGCGCATATTGCGGTAAGCCCGGCTGACCGCTCTCGGCATCCCAGTTCCGCGGTTGGTGTCCCGATTGGTTTTGCTGCTGCGTCATTACACGCAGGTAAATGAATCAGATTTGGCGGCGCGGTCTCACCACCATCGTTACGGTAACGATGGCGTGGCTCGCCGTCTGGTTTTTTTTCGGCAAAATCGCTGCGCTGCTGGTTTGCGCTTTCAGCCTCATTCTGCTGGGCTTACATCAACTCGGTAATCTCTCCAAGCTGTACGAATGGCTAGCCGAACCCGATCTGGACGCGCTGCCGCGCGGCTCGGGCGCCTGGCACTCGCTGTTTTATCGTCTGCACCGTACCGAGCGAAAGAGAGCAAAACGCCTGCATGAACTGAACGCCAGCCTCGATCGCCTGCGCGATGCCAGCGAGGCCATGCCGTATGGCGTCGTTATCCTCAATCTCGAAAACCGCATCGAGTGGTTCAACAGCGCAGCGCAAGAGCATTTCGGACTGAACAGCGCGCAGGATTTCGGCTATTTCATCGGCAATCTGGTGCGGCTGCCGGACTTCATCGGCTTTCTCGACGCCAAAAAAACCGAAGCGCTGGTCCTGCGCTCGGTACGCGGCTCAGGGCTGAGCCTGTCGGTCAAACAAGTTGCGATTGGCGACCGCCAAAAGTTGCTGCTAAGCCGCGACATTACCCAGTTCGAGCGGGTCGACAGGATGCGCCGCGATTTTGTCGCCAACGTCTCGCACGAATTGAAGACGCCGTTGACCGTGCTGTCCGGGTTCATCGAAACCTTCGAAGATCTCGAATTCGACCAAAACCAGATCCGGCAATACCTCGGCATGATGCGGGAACAGACCTCGAGCATGCTGCGGCTGGTCGACGATTTGCTGGTGCTGTCGGCGTTGGAAAGCGAAGACAATCGTTTGCGCGAAGAGCGCGTCGGACTGCGCACGCTGCTGGAAAGCATCCATCAGGACGCGCGGGTGTTGAGCGCCGGGCGGCACACGGTCACGCTGAAACTCGGGGTGGAAGCCGATCTGCGCGGCAATGAACGCGAACTGCGCAGCGCGTTCGGCAATCTCGTCAGCAATGCAATCCGCTATACGCCGACGGGCGGAAAAATCGCGTTGTCATGGCGCCTTTTAAATGGACAAGGTTTTTTCACGGTCGAGGACACCGGCATCGGCATAGAGCGGCAACATCTGCCGCGGCTGACCGAACGCTTCTATCGCGTCGACCGCAGCCGTTCGCGCGAAACCGGGGGTACTGGTCTCGGCCTGGCCATCGTGAAACACGTCGTTTCCAGACACGATGCCACCCTGGAAGTCACCAGCGAACCAGGCAAGGGCAGCTGCTTTTCGGTGCGTTTCCCGAAAACTCGCGTGTTGCTGCCGGAATTCGCCGGCAAAGCTGTTTAACGCACGATTTTTTCGAAGCAAGCGCCCAACTGTAACCTTGTTGTCACATAACCTTAACAAGACCGTAATGACCGTTCGCTACCATGTTTGAACAACCGCGACACCTATTACACTTAGGAGAGAGAATTATGCTGCAACGCATACGTGTTAAAAAGCTGGCCGCCGCGAGCGCGTTCGCGCTAGCCGCATTCAGCCTGCCGGCGCTGGCTGCTGACGCCATCGTCAAAATCGACGGTTCAAGCACTGTATTCCCCGTGACCGAAGCAGTGGCCGAGGATTTTCAAAAAGCCAAGAAGGGCGCCGTTAACGTCACGGTCGGCATTTCCGGAACCGGTGGCGGCTTCAAGAAATTCTGCCGCGGCGAAATCGATATCGCCGATGCTTCGCGTCCTATCTCGAAAAAGGAAATGGAGGCGTGTAAAGAAACCGACATCCGCTTCATCGAATTGCCGGTAGCGTACGACGCGCTGACGGTGGTCGTGAATCCGCAAAATACTTGGGCCAAGAGAATGACCGTCGCCCAGCTCAAGAAAATCTGGGAGCCTGAAGCGCAGGGCAAGATCACCAATTGGAATCAGGTCGATCCCTCTTGGCCGAATCAGCCGCTGACGCTGTTCGGCCCTGGCGCTGATTCCGGTACCTTCGATTACTTCACCGAAGTCATTAACGATAAATCGAAAGCGAGCCGTGGCGACTTCACGGCGAGCGAGGACGACAACGTGCTGGTCCAGGGCGTATCGCGCGACAAGGGTGCGCTCGGTTATTTCGGCTATGCTTATTACGTCGAAAACCAGAAAAAACTGAAAGCGGTCGGGATCGATAACGGCAAGGGCGCACCCGTTTTGCCGTCACCGCAAACCGTAGAAAACGGTACGTACGTACCGCTGTCGCGTCCGATCTTCATTTACGTGAACGCCAAGTCGCTGGAAAAGCCCGAGGTCGCGCAATTCGTCGAATTCTATTTGCAGAATGCGCCGAAGCTGGTCGCCGAAGTCAAATATGTGCCGCTGCCGGCATCTGCGTATAAGACCGGTATGCAGCACGTGCAGCAGAAAAAGTTGGGTACCGTCTTCACCGGTGAGGCCGAGGCCGGCGTAACAATCGACGATTTGATGAAGCGCGAAGCGAAGTTCTAAGCAGGAGTTCGGGAGCAGCGGCATAGGAAGGCGTAACCGTCTCGCTGATCCGACTCGGCGCTCCACGTTAGCAGTAAATCCGGAGCTGGGCGCGTCATTTCAACGACGCGCCCCGTTTTTCGGGCCGCATCGCCGTATGTTCTGCAGAGAGCGGAAGTCTCTGGCTTCGCTGACCTCTCGCAACTGAGATCTCGCAACCGAGGCCTTATAACCAAGACCCATTTGCCTCACGTTCCGCCCTATGAATCCTCCAACTTATCCTGCGTGCAACGACTTCCGGGGTCTTTCGCCTGCGGGACGGGTGCCGGCGACATCAGATACGGCCGGTAGCCTATAGGTATAATATGCCGCAATCGTCGACCTATAGCTTGTCTCCGATGGCGGATATCAGTAGCCCGGCCCGGTTTGCTGTGCGCCGATCGCGCAAGATCCGCGAACGCATATTCGAATTTTTGCTGCTTCTGGCTGCGGTCTCATCGGTCGCAACCACCGTCGGCATACTGTATATCCTGATCAGTGAATCGCTGGTATTTTTTCAGCAGGTTCCGCTGTCCGAATTTCTGACCGATACGCAGTGGACACCGCTTTTCAGTAATCCGCGTTACGGCATCCTGCCGCTGCTGTCCGGCACGCTCGTCAGCTCCGCAGTTGCGCTGCTGGTTGCGATCCCACTCGGTACCATCATCGCGATTTACCTTTCCGAATTCGCGCCGTTTTCGGTACGCGAAGTTGCCAAACCGTTTCTCGAAATGCTCGGCAGCGTGCCGACCGTGGTCTACGGCTATTTCGCGCTGCTGTTCGTCACGCCTTTGCTGCAACAATTCATTCC
>JACMKV010000041.1 GCA_014379915.1 Burkholderiales bacterium | reverse complement strand
GGCTTATCGGCGGTATCTTTCGCCTTCTGCAGAGGGGCGGGCCGGCTATAACTTGGCGGTTCGAACTGCTCGAACTCCGTACTTGTTCGAGCTCCGCCAAACCCGGTCAGAGGTTGGGATACCGAAAACCTGATGTCCACAGTAATGCAAGGATCTGCGGCTGCCGTCGGCGCCCTCACCGGCCTCGCGCGGGCGCTCGTTCAGCAAGGTAAGTTGCGGCCCGATCGTGCGGAGAATTTCGCCCGCAAGGCGACGCAGGGCAACACGCAGTTCATCGACGAGTTGGTCGGCTCGGTGGACGTCACCGGCTTGTCGGCGGCCGCGATCGCGAAGTTTGCAGCCGATACATTCGGACATGCCCTGCTTGACTTGAGCGCTGTCGATATCGAGCAGCTTCCCAAAGACATTATCGACAAGAAACTGGTGGGATCGCTGCGCGTGCTCGCGCTGCGCAAGCGCGGCAATCGCCTAGCGGTCGCCGTTTCCGACCCGACCAATACGCACGCGCTGGATCAGATCAAGTTTCAGACGCAGCTTGCAATCGATGTAATCGTCGTCGAGCACGACAAGCTGATGCGGCACGTCGAAGCGCAGGCGCAAAGCGTCTCGCAAGCGCTCGATACGATCTCGGGCGGCGGCGAAGACATCGACTTCGGGATGCTCGATGAGCCAGGCGAAGTCTCTGCTGAGGACGCTGCCGCCGCTGCTGAGGTCGACGATGCACCGGTGGTGCGCTTTCTGCAAAAATTACTGTTGGATGCGATCGGCGAAGGCGCCTCCGATTTGCACTTCGAGCCGTATGAAAAGTTTTACCGCGTCCGCTTTCGACTCGACGGCCAGATGCGCGAGGTAGCGCAGCCACCGATCGCCATCAAAGAACGGTTGTCGACACGTATCAAGGTTTTATCCCGGCTTGATATCGCTGAGAAGCGCGTCCCGCAAGACGGACGCATGAAGCTTGCGCTATCGGGTCAACGCGCGATCGATTTTCGGGTCAGCACTTTGCCGACTTTGTACGGTGAAAAAATCGTGATGCGTATTTTGGACGCATCGCAAGCGAAGATGGGCATTGAAGCGCTCGGCTACGAGCCGGAACAGAAACAGCTACTGCTGGATGCCGTGCAGAGGCCGTATGGCATGGTGCTGGTCACCGGTCCAACCGGCTCGGGCAAAACGGTTTCCTTGTACACGTGCCTGAACATTTTGAACAAGCCGGACATCAACATATCGACCGCCGAAGATCCTGCTGAGATTCAGATGGCCGGCATCAACCAGGTCAACGTCAACGAAAAAGCCGGGTTGACCTTTGCCAATTCGCTGCGCGCGTTTCTGCGCCAGGATCCCGACGTGATTATGGTCGGCGAGATTCGCGACCTCGAAACCGCGGACATTGCGATCAAGGCTGCGCAGACGGGCCACATGGTCCTGTCGACGCTGCATACCAACGATGCACCGGGCACGCTGGTGCGCTTGGCCAACATGGGCGTTGCGCCATTCAACATTGCATCGAGCATTATTTTGATCACTGCGCAGCGCCTGGCGCGCAAGCTGTGCGGTTGCAAACAGCCGATCGAGTTGCCGAAGGAAGCATTTATCGGGGCCGGCTTTGCGGCCGCCGATCTCGACGGCAGCTGGATTCCGTACAAGCCGGTCGGCTGTGAGCGCTGCAAAGGCAGCGGATACAAGGGACGGCTCGGCATTTATCAGGTGATGCCGATCACCGAAACGATGCAGGATATGATTTTGAAGAACGCTTCGGCGATGGACATCGGCCGCGAAGCGCAAAAAAACGGCGTGCGCGACCTGCGACAGTCCGGATTGGTCAAGGTTAAGCAGGGAATCACCTCGCTCGAAGAGGTGTTGGGTTGTACGAACGAATAGCAGTCAAGCGGAGTAACTGATGGCCACCGGAACACTTGCCAAGGGACGCCCTGGTGCAACAGCGATTAAGGAGTCGATGTTTCACTGGGAGGGGCGCGATAAGAATGGCCGCGTTGTAAAGGGCGATATGCGCGCCGGCGGCGAGTCCGTCGTCGCTGCATCGCTCCGCCGGCGCGGCATCATGACCACGAAGATCAAGAAGCAGAGCTTCTCGCGCGGCAAGAAGATCACAGAGAAAGACCTGGCGCTTTTTACGCGGCAATTGTCGACGATGCTGAAGGCCGGCGTGCCTCTGATGCAGTCGTTCGACATCGTCGGCAAAGGTCACTCGAACCCGTCGATGGCACGGCTGATGAACGACATCCGCTCGGACGTCGAAACTGGTACGAGCCTGAATCAGGCGTTCCGCAAGTATCCGCTGTACTTCGATCCGTTGTTCTGCAACCTGGTCGCCGCGGGCGAGCAAGCCGGTATTCTGGAAACGCTGCTCGATCGCCTGGCGACGTATCAGGAAAAAACGATTGCGCTCAAGGGCAAGATCAAGAAGGCGATGTTCTACCCGATCATGATCATTCTGGTCGCCATCTTGGTGACCGCAGTCATCATGATTTTCGTGATTCCGTCGTTCAAGAGCGTGTTCACCAGCTTCGGCGCCGACTTACCCGCGCCGACCTTAATGGTGATTGCGATGTCGGACTTCATGGTCGCGTATTGGTACGTGGTGTTCGGCATTGCCTTCGGCGGGGTTTATTTCCTACTACAGGCCTGGCGGCGATCGCCCAAGGTCAAAGCCGCAGTTGATCGCGCACTACTCAAGCTGCCGGTGCTGGGCGAGATGCTGCAAAAAGCGTCGATCGCGCGCTGGAGCAGAACGCTCGCTACAACATTCGCAGCCGGCGTGCCGCTGGTCGAGGCGCTCGATTCGGTGGGGCCGGCAGCCGGCAACTGGGTTTACAAGGAAGCGACGAAGCAGGTGCAGAACGAAGTCAACGTCGGCACGAGTCTGGCGCAGTCGATGCAGAACACCGGCGTGTTTCCAAACATGGCGATTCAGATGACGTCGATCGGCGAGGAATCGGGCTCGCTCGATTCGATGCTGTCCAAGGTC
>JACMKV010000365.1 GCA_014379915.1 Burkholderiales bacterium | reverse complement strand
GGCGAGCCGTTGCCGCGCAGCTTGTTCGACAAGATGCTGGCTGCTAAGAATTTCCAGGGCGGTCTGACGACGGCGCGTCAGATCGAATTCTCGTTGTTCGACATGCGCGCGCATTTCGAACTGGATCCGGCCGGCGACAAAACGGCGCTGCAATTGCTCGACGAGATACGCGCCCAGATCGCGGTCATCGTGCCGCCCGATTACAACCGCTTCCCGAATAATTTTTCGCATATCTTCTCAGGAGGCTATGCGGCCGGCTACTACAGTTACAAGTGGGCCGAGGTGTTGTCGGCCGACGCGTACAGCCTGTTCGAGGAGATGGGTGTGCTGAATCCCGCGGCCGGCGAGCGTTTTCGCGACGAAATTCTGGGCGTCGGCGGCAGCCGTCCGGCGCTCGAATCTTTCGTCGCTTTCCGCGGACGCCCACCGCAAATCGACGCGCTGCTGCGCCACAACGGCATGCTGGAAGCGGCCTGACAGGCAGGGCGCGAACGCGCAGCGGCGGGGGTGTGCGGCGCAAAGCAGCCGGGTAATTCGCTCCGGCTCAGAGCCTGCCCGCAAACCGGCAATTTCGCCGGCGCGCGTTTTTCGCGTAGTCTATCCGCCACGCCGCGCCCGCCGCGGCTTTTAGTGGAGGATGTTGTGATAAAGATCGCCCTGTTGATTTTGACATGCGCGCTGTCGGCAAATTCTTATGCCGACACCTACAAGTGGGTCGATGAGAAAGGCGTCACCCATTACACCGATCAACCGCCGCCGCCGGGTGCTACGAAAGTCGAGCAGAAAAAGCTTACCAACAGCGTCATCGGGACGACGATGCCGTATGCATTACAGCAGACGGTCAAGAATTTCCCGGTTACGGTTTACGTCAACGATTGCGGCGAGGTTTGCAACAGCGCGCGCGGTTTGCTGAATAGACGCGGCATTCCGTTTACCGAAAAGAATCCGGAAAATCCCAAGGAACAATCCGAGCTTGCCGCGCTCACCAGAGGCAGCAATGCGGTACCCGTGCTGCAAGTCGGCCGTTCCGTATTGCGCGGCTTCGAAGAATCGCAGTGGAACACCGCGCTCGATGAAGCCGGTTACCCGAAGACTTCAGTGTTGTTGAAGCAGCCAGCAAAAGCGAAGCCGCCAGCAAGCCGTGACGAAAAGGATGCGAAGTCCGGCGCGGAATCGGCAGGAGCAAAGGCAGCGGAAGCAGCCGGTGCACCTACAGGCCCTGCTGACATCGCGCGAACCGATGCCCCGCAATCGCCTTCGCCTGCTGAGACCGCGCCGGTCGCCCCGGCGTCGACCGCTCCCGTTCAGCAATAGTGGGATTACCGGCGGCGGCAGCAGGAAGCCGCCCGCCCAGCCCTCTGCGTCCTCTGAAACGTGGGGCGATCAAGCGAAGCGAAGACTACCGCGAACGCTCACTGAGCCCGTGCTCCAAGCGCGAATAGCAGCGGCGATAGTATCGACGCGATGAAACTTGCCACCTGGAACATCAACTCGCTGAAGGTGCGTCTGTCGCATGTGCTGGATTGGCTCGCCGCCAATCAGCCCGACGTGCTCTGCCTGCAGGAAACCAAGCTGACTGACGACAAGTTTCCGTCCGCCGAACTGCGTGCG
>JACMKV010000364.1 GCA_014379915.1 Burkholderiales bacterium | reverse complement strand
CTTCATCGATGTCAATCTGCATCTGATGCTCGACCTCGCCGATACCGCGAAAGAGCAATGGAAGCCGCTGGTGCAGACTTCGGGCGACGCCGAATCGTTCGCCGAGCGCTACGGCGCGGCGACTCGGGACAACGTCATCCTCTTTCTGACTTTCGATGCGGACAACCCGAACTCGATCCTGTCGTGCGTCACGGCGGCGCGAGATAATGCGCGCTCGGTGCGCGAAATCATTTCGTCCGAAATGTGGGAGCAGGCGAATAGTTATTACCATATGGTGCGCGATGCCGCGCGCAACAGGGAAGTGCTTGCCGCTCCCAACGAATTTTATGCGCGCGTGAAGCTGGCGAGCCATCTATTCAACGGCATCACCGATTCAACCATGTCGCACGGTGAGGCCGCGCATTTTCTGCGCCTGGGGCGCATGCTCGAACGCGCCGACAAAACGTCGCGCATCCTCGACGTCAAATATTTCATCCTGCTGCCCGATGTTTCGGAAGTCGGCAGCACGTTCGATAATATTCAGTGGTCGGCGCTCTTGAAGTCAGCCTCGGCGAACGAGATGTACCGCAAGCGCTACGGCCAATTGACGCCCGGAAAAATCGCGCGCTTCCTGCTGCTCGACCGCGAGTTTCCGCGCGCCGTGCGCTTCTGCGTGATGGAAGCCGAGGCGTGTTTGCATGAGATCAGCGGTTCGCCGCGGGGCAGCTTCAGCAACGCCGCCGAGCAGCATCTCGGGCGCATCGCGGCCGAACTCAACTACATGCACGTCGAAGAAATCATCGCCGCTGGATTACACGAATATCTTGATGACCTTGAACTGAAGCTTAACCGCGCGAGCGTTGCGGTTTTCGATACCTTTTTTTCCCTGCGGCCCACTTCCGACCATGCCGAGTACTCGGACGTGGACAAAAACGAATAGGCTGTCGTCGTTGCCGCGCCTGCACCGATCGCGAAAACCGATGATTCTTGAAATCACCCACTCGCTGACTTACCGCTACAGCCAGCCCGTGTATCTCGAGCCTTATATCCTGCGGCTCACACCGCGTAGCGACGGCGCTCAGGCGCTCCAGACGTTTGAGCTTCGCATCGACCCCAAACCGCAGCATTCGAGCGCGGCCGCGGATCTTGACGGCGCGACCAGCCACTGCCTGCATTTCTCCGGCTCGCACGATCGCCTGTGCATCTCGACTCGCTCGGTGGTGGAAACCTTGCGCACCAATCCCTATGATTTCCTGCTGCGGGACGCGGCGTACAGCCGCATACCTCTGGCCTATCCGGGGGAATTGCGCGCCGCGCTGCAGATTTATCTGCAACGCGGCGAAGCGGATCCGCAAGTCGACGCGCTTGCGCGTACGCTGGCGCTCGACAACCGCGATGGCACGCTCGATTTTCTTGCCGACTTGACGCGCCGTATTCATCAGGTCTGGCGCAATGAGCACAGAGAAAGCGGCGCGCCCAGAAGGCCCGGCGAAACGCTGACGCTGGCGCGCGGCACTTGCCGCGATCTCGCGGTGCTGTGGATGGACGCGTGCCGCGCGGCCGGAGTGGCTGCGCGTTTCGTCAGCGGCTACAAGCTGGGCGAAGGTGACGATTCTGAACATCATCTGCACGCATGGGCGGAAGCCTATCTACCCGGCGGCGGCTGGCGCGGTTTCGACCCCAGCACGGGATTGGCGGTGGTTGACCGCCATGTGGCGTTGGCAGCCTCCGCTTTTCCTGCTCTCGCCTCGCCGGGGCAAGGCAGTTTCCGCGGTGAGGCATTGAGCGAACTGGCGACAGAGGTTGCAGTCAGGCAGCGCGTCGCAAAACTGCCGCTCACGATGCCGTGAGTTGTAGTTATCTGCTGATTACCTGCGAACACGGCGGTAATAGAATTCCTTTAGAATACAGCGATTTGTTCAGGTCTTCCAAGGCATTGCTGGAAACGCATCGGGGCTGGGATCCGGGGGCGCTTATGATGGCGCGCGATCTGGCAAGAGAACTGACGGCGCCATTGGTCGTATCGACGGTAAGCCGCCTGCTGATCGACCTGAACCGCTCCATCGGTCATAAGGATTTATACTCCGAGGCGACTCGCGCTGCCCCTGCCGGCCTGCGTCAGGGAATTGTGAAGCGGTATTACCTGCCTTATCGGACGCGAGCGGAAGGCCTCGTTCGCGCGGCGGTCGCGGATGGCAGGCGCGTGATCCATATCTCGTCGCACAGCTTCACTCCTGAGCTGCACGGCGAGGTGCGAAATGCCGATATCGGCCTGCTTTACGATCCGGTCCGTCCCGGCGAAGCTGACCTGGCGAAGCGATGGCAAGCCGCCTTTTCAGCGAATGCGCCGGCGTTAAAGGTGCGCCGCAACTATCCATACGCCGGCAAAGCCGACGGGCTAACAAATTTTTTTCGCCAATGCTTTGCCCTCGACGCGTATATCGGTATCGAACTCGAGATCAATCAGAAGCACGTAGGGGAGGGACGGCGGGCGGGGCGGCGCTGGACGGAATTGCGCGGCGCAGTGATAAGCGCGCTACAGATTGCTTTGAATGACATAAACTGAATTTCGTTTGTTATCCCGATAAAAGCTCATGATCACTTCCAATTCTCTCTCCCACCCCACCCTCGATCTCACCGTGCGAGTCGGCTGCGCACTGACCTACGAGGCCGCCGCGGCGACGCCGATTTTTCTGGTCATGAAGCCGCGCCTCGATTTACGTCAGCTCATTCTTGAAGAAAGGCTGGTATTCGGCCCCGAGTTGCCGACCGAGCAGCTCGCCGATCAGCATGGCAACGTGGTCTATCGTCTGATGCTCATGCCCGGGCGCAATGAATTTTTGCACGACGCGATTTTTTCGGTGCCGAGCGTTCCTGACAACTATGGCCTGCCCGCTGAGCCTGTCCCCATCGAGCGCATGCCGATTACCGTGCTGCGCTATACGCTGCCGAGCCGCTATTGCGATTCGGACAAGTTGATGGATTTCGCATGGTCAAAATTCGGCCACGTTCCGCATGGCGCCGAACGCGCGCGCGCCATCTGCGATTGGGTACATCACAATATCGAATACCGCTACGGCTCCGGCAGCCCACACATTTCGGCGTGGGACGTAGTCGAGCGCGGTTACGGCGTATGCCGCGACCTCGCGCATGTCAGCGTTGCCTTGTGCCGCGCGTTCAATCTGCCGGCGCGTTACGTGTCGGGTCACGTCCCGGATATCGGCGTGTTCGATCCCGGGCTGACGATGGATTTTCATGCGTATCTCGAGGTGTATCTCGGCGGCTATTGGCATACCTTTGATG
>JACMKV010000363.1 GCA_014379915.1 Burkholderiales bacterium | reverse complement strand
GCTGCGTAGCACTTACCCACTCGTCATTGCGGGAATGAAAGGCTGGTTCGCCGACTCGATAGAATCGACAATCCGAAATTTGGAAGAAAAAGGTCAGGTCCGATTGCTCGGTTACGTGGCCGATGGCGTGCTTCCTCAGCTTTACGCCGGCGCCACCGTGCTGCTCTATCCGTCGCTGTACGAAGGTTTTGGCTTGCCGCCGCTCGAAGCCATGGCAAGCGGCATTCCAGTGATCACGTCGAACCAGTCATCGATGCCTGAAGTTGTCGGCGATGCTGGCTACACGATAGACCCCGGGGATACGGCATCGATGACCGCGGCTATGCAGGCGCTCATCGAGGCGGCCGACCAGCGGAACATATGTATCGAACGCGGCTTGGTACGCGCAAGGCGCTTTAGCTGGGAACGCTGTGCCGAGCAAACACTCGCGGTTTATCAGTTGGCCTTATCCGGCCGTTAAGCCTTGAAGGTCTTGCACTTCGGACGATTCCATTCGCCCTACTTTGGCGGGGTGGAACGTCATGTCTCTCTGCTGCTAGGGCAGCTCAAAAATAGCGTCGCCGTCGATAACATTGTCTCGAATGATGTCGCGAAAACAGTCGTGGCTGAAGCGGACGGCTACCGAATCTACAAAACCAGGTCTTATGGATTGCTGGCCAGCGTTCCAATCTCGCCATTGCTGCCGGTTTTGGCGCGCAAGCTGTGGCGGCAAAACAGATACGACATTGCCCATCTGCATTTTCCCGATCCACTTGCGCATCTGGCAACGTACTTTTTGCCTCGGAGCGCAAAGATAGTTATCTCATGGCATAGCGATGTAGTGCGACAGAAGAACCTGCTCGCGCTCTATCAGCCTTTCCTCGACCACCTGGTTCGCCGGGCAGACGCAGTCATCGCGGCGACACCTGCGCATTTCACATCCTCGACTCAGCTTCGATCGGCGCCGCGTGACCGCTTGCATGTCGTGCCATATGGGATCGACTATTCGGCGTTCGATAAAAGCCCGGAGGTCGAAGCGGCGGCGATGAAAATCAGGGCTGCATATCCGGGCAAAAAAATCATTTTCAGCGTAGGCAGGCACGTCTATTACAAAGGGTTTGAATATCTGATTCGCGCGATGACCTCGGTCCCCAATGCCGTTCTTTTGCTGGGCGGCAGCGGTCCGCTCGATGAGGAGCTGAGCGCGCTGGGCTCAGCACTCAATCTGGGCGATCGCGTTTTCTTTATCGGCCGCATTCCTGACGAGGACCTTCCCGCCTATTACCATGCTTCGGATGTTTATTGCATGCCCTCAGTGGAGAAAAGCGAAGCGTTCGGACTGGTGCAACTGGAGGCGATGGCATGCGCGAAACCCGTCGTCGGCTGTGAATTGAACAATGGCGCAAGCTATGTCAACCGTCATGGCGAAACCGGACTGCTGGTGCCGCCCCGCGACTCGGCGGGGCTCGCCCGAGCGCTGAACGAACTTCTGGGTGATGAAAGCCTTCGAATTCGCCTCGGCAACAATGGCAGGATTCGGGCTACACGCAAATTCAGTCTGGAACGAATGACGAATGGCACGCTTGCCGTGTATCGAAAGGTCATCGCTCGCGCATGAATATTTGCGTGGCCCGGCGCCAGCGGATTTGTCGGCGAGGCAGGAATCCCGCCGCCTGTCATGACAAATCGGCTGCCTCCACGAATATCAAACCGTAGCTGCGACCTGCTACAGAAAACGCGAGGCTGAGCGCGAGATACCGTCTTGCGGCACAAGATACGGTAGAATGACCTGAGTTGCCATTGAGGATCTGGTCATGCCATCGGTCACTGTTTCTGTCAGAGGTCAAATAGCGCTGCCGGCGGAAGTCCGTCGCAAGCTTGGCATCATGAGCGGAAGCCGACTTGAAGTTGAAATTTCAAGCGGCGCGGTGATTCTGCGACCGCTCCGGGGCGGCAAGAACCGCGTCAGCGTTACCGACGGCAAAGGAATAATTCCCAACAAGATCGGGCCGATCTCAGACGAGGCAATGAATGCGCGGATTGATGAAGCATTGCGTCGAGGGCGATTGTGATCGCACTGGATACCAACGTGCTCGCCCGTTTCTACATCTCGCCAGCGTCGGACGAAGATCGCAAACAAGCTGACCAGGCAGAAGCAATTTTGGCGAGCGAGCGGACGCTATTCGTTCCCATCACCGTTTCACTCGAGCTTGCATGGCTTTTGAAGGCGGTCTATGAGCAAGGGCCTGCGGCCATCAAGCGGGTATTCGATCATCTATTGGCTTTGCCGAATATCACTGTTGAGGACGCTGGCGCGCTCGCCCAGGCGACGGAGTGGCATATCAAGGGGCTGGAGTTCGCAGATGCTTTGCATCTGGCAAAATCCTCGACGTGCACCGGGTTGGTGACATTCGATTCGTTGTTCTTAAAACGCGCTCGCCGACTGGCGTTGCATCCGGCAGTGGCGGCTTCGGCGTGAGCGAACCGAATGGGTTCGAATTGCCGCGCTAGCGCGACGGCTGATTGATCATCATGAGTGTTGAAGCCTTCCCGTCCAGCTCCAAGTTGGGAAGATTCGTCGCGATTGTGTCTTGCAGGAATTCCGTAAATACTTTCACGAGTCGACATTTTCGACCATCAAACCAACTGCATCTGCTGCAACTGCTAGTCCCGAAGGAGCTCTGAAAGCTTGATGGGCCGGCATAGTCATCGAGCCCTCTGTTCGCGTGATTCATCTGGCGCGCCGCGACAGCCGTCGCAAGCCGCGATTTTTCTTCCTTCATGCAAAGAGCATGTTACGGTTTTTCTGTCGCCCACGTTTTTCTCGGCGGTTTTCAACCGGTTCAAGAGCCCGTCGTCCACCAAGGGCACCCAGTGAAAGTTCTGGTGACAGGGGCAAACGGCTTCGTCGGAAAGCCGCTGTGCGATGCGCTGCGGGCGCGCGCTCATGCCGTGCAGTCATTGCCTCATCAAAGGACGAATACCGCGGAAGGTGCGCGTCGTGACGTTTACTCGACGACGGAAATAAACGACGCGCTGCAGGAAACTGACGTGGTCGTGCATCTCGCCGCGCGCGTGCATGCAACCGGCGGAAAGCTCGCAAATCCTCCGGCCGAATACCGGCGCGTGAACCTTGGCGGAACCGAACAACTCGCGATCGCGGCAGTACGGGCGGGCGTAAAACGCTTCGTCTTCATCAGCACGGTGAAGGTGCATGGAGAAGCAGGCGATGCCCACATTCGGGAGGGCGATGCGTCCGTGCTGCAGGACGCCTATTCCGCCTCCAAATGGGAGGCAGAGCAGGCATTGGCAAACATCGCCAAGGGAACCGGCCTCGAAGTCGTTATCCTGCGCCCGCCGCTGGTCTATGGTCCCGGCGTCAAGGCGAATTTCCTCGCGCTGTTGCGCGCCGTCGACGGCGGCCTGCCGCTGCCGCTGGGTGGAATACACAACTACCGCAGCCTGATTTATCTCGGCAATCTGGTCGATGCGATCATGGTTTGCGTCGAGCATCCGGCTGCTGCCGGCAAAACCTATCTGGTCAGCGACGGGGACGACGTTTCGACTCCCGAGATCGTTCGTCGCCTCGCGGCAGCGCTGGGCAAACCAGCCCGCTTGTTCCCTTTCCCCCCGGCTCTGATGAAGTTCTCCGCGACCTTGCTCGGGCGAGGCGCCGCGGTCGACCGGCTGCTATCTTCGCTGCGGGTAGACAGCTCGAAAATCCGCGAGGAGCTGGGCTGGGCGCCGCCCTATACGATGCAACAGGGCCTGCGCGAAACGGCGGACTGGTATCGGCACCGCTCAGTTTTATGATTAGCGGTTTGCTCCCTCCCCACTTTGCTGGGGGGGCTGGGGTGGGGAACGCTGCGTCATGCTTGTTACCGCGCTCACCCCCATCCGGCGCGCGGACACGTTACCGCGAAGCGGCCGTTTGCGGGGAGCGCGCCCTGGCCCCGCCTCCCGCAGGCGGGCCTGCGGCTAACGTGTCGGCGGGGCCTTCCCCCGTCAAGGGGGAAGGAGCAAACCAACGTGGCCGGGAAGAACCATGATTCGGCAAGCCTGTCCTGAGCGAAGCTGAAGGGCTCACCGTGGACGGAGGCCTAAACCAGAGCCTCCCTGACTCGGCGCAGCCTTTCCAGACGATTGCTTGCAGAAGCAGTCCGTGTCTGCGAAACTCGACCGATCACGATTGCCAGAATCAAACCGTGCCAAGCCCCGGCGCTTTCAGTCAATTTTCTGCCCCTCTTGTCTCCGCCGCTGTTACTTATCTGCTCATTGCATTGATGCTGCGTAATCGGGCGCGGCTGGCTTTGGATCATCCGAATGCACGCTCTTTACATCTGCGTCCGGTACCGCGAACCGGCGGTATTGCAGTGATGCTTGGCGTGCTTGTCGCCGGCGGCATGCTCATTCCGGAAAGCCGTCTTCTGCTGCTTGGCGTCGCGGTCCTCTCCGCGGTTTCGTTTTTTGACGATTGGCGCGGCATGGCGGCTGCCGTCCGCCTGTTGATTCACTCTGCCGTGGCAGCAGCGGCGGCAGCGTTGTTGTTGCCGGACCTGCCGTTGACACTATTCGCCATCGTCATACCGGCGACGATCTGGATGACCAACCTCTACAACTTCATGGATGGCTCAGACGGCCTCGCCGGCGGCATGGCTTTATTCGGATTCGGCTGCCTGGCGTTTGCCGCCTTCCTCGCGGGCGCGCTGCCCCTGGCCCTGATCGCCGCTTGCATTGCTGCGTCCGCGGCAGCTTTCCTCGTATTCAATTTCAGTCCGGCGCGCATTTTCCTGGGCGATGCCGGTTCGATTCCGCTCGGATTCCTGGCGGCAATGCTAGGCATAACCGGTTGGCAACAAGGGCTGTGGCAGCCCTGGTTTCCGGTTCTGGTTTTTTCGCCTTTTATCGTCGATGCGAGTGCGACTTTGGCAAAGCGTGCGCTTCGTCGCGAGAAGGTGTGGCAGGCGCATCGCGATCACTATTATCAGCGCCTGGTTCGCATGGGCTTAGGGCATCGCGATACCGCGCTGTTCGCATACGCGCTGATGCTCGCCAGCGGAGGCAGCGGATTGTGGGCCGGTAGCCAGAACGAGCCCACGCAACACGTCGTGCTGTGGGTCTGGGCGCTGCTCTACGCACTTATTCTTGTGCTGATCGATCTGCGGTGGAACAGATATCTTCTTGCAAGCCGAAGCAATGCGCCTGGCGAACTATAATCTTCGCGGTCTGCTCGCCTTCCTCCACGACATCGCTGCTGTCGCGGCCGCGTGGCTGCTCGCTTTTGCCTTTCGTTTCAATCTCGAAGTGCCGGATCTGTTCATGCAGAACATGCTGCAGACAGCGCTTTTGGTGGTGCCGATTTATGCCGTGATATTTCTGCAGCTCGGGCTGTATCGCGGCATGTGGCGCTATGCGAGCCTGCCTGATTTCGAACGCATCATCCTGGCAATCGGCCTCGCCGCGGTGCTTACGCCTGCTGCTTTGCTGTTGCTCCGCCTCGCGCTCTACTTGCCGCGCTCAGTCCTTGTCCTGCATCCGATTTTGGTGATTCTGATTATGGGCGGCAGCCGGCTCGCTTATCGGGCGTGGAAGGAGCGCTGGCTGTACGGCAAGGCGCGCTGGCTGGGGGAGCCGGTGCTCGTGCTTGGCGCGGGACAGGCGGCCGTGCACCTGGTCAAGGAATTGAGCCGCGGTCACGAATGGCGCGTCGTCGGCCTGCTCGACGACGACCCCGCCAAGCATCAACGTCTGGTTCAGGACGTGCGAGTACTCGGTCCGCTCGATGATTTGCGGCACTGGGCGGGCCGGCTGAGCGTCAAATATGCGATCGTTGCGATGCCATCGACCTCGCGCGCGGTATTGCGCCACGCCGTTGACCTTTGCACCGTGGCGGGCGTCAACGTGCTGACCGTGCCATCGTTTGGCGACCTCGTCAGCGGCCGCGTGACGGTTTCGCAAATTCGCAGCGTCGAGCTCGACGATCTGCTCGGCCGCGACCCGGTAACGCTCGATAACGCTGGTTTACACGAGTGGCTCGACGAGCGCGTCATCATGATCAGCGGCGGCGGCGGCTCGATCGGCTCGGAACTGTGCCGCCAGATCGCCCGTTATCGTCCGCGCTTGCTGGTGCTGTTCGAGCACAATGAATTCGCGCTTTATCGCATCGAGCAGGAATTTTCCGAAGCCTTTCCCGATACGCCGATCGCTTGCATGATTGGCGATGTAAAAAATCGCGCGCGCGTTGAACAGGTGCTGCGCCGCTATGCGCCTTCCGTCGTATTTCATGCCGCCGCCTACAAGCATGTCCCGTTGATGGAACATGGCAATTCGTGGGAGGCGCTGCAAAACAACGTGATCGGCACCTATACGCTGGCGCGCGCCGCGCTCGAAAATGCGATCGATGAATTCGTTTTGATCTCGACCGACAAGGCGGTAAATCCGACCAATGTGATGGGCGCGAGCAAACGGCTTGCGGAGATGGTTTGCCAGGCGCTGCAGCAAAGCTCGGGCACGCGTTTTGTCATGGTGCGCTTCGGCAATGTGCTCGGCAGCGCCGGCAGCGTGATCCCGCGCTTTCGCGAACAGATTGCAAAGGGCGGGCCGATCACTGTCACCCACCCAGAAGTCATGCGTTACTTTATGTCGATACCCGAAGCTTCGCAGCTCGTATTGCAAGCCGGCCTGATGGGCGAGGGCGGGGAGATTTTTGTACTTGAGATGGGCGAGCCGATCAAGATCGTCGATCTGGCCAATACCTTGATTCGGCTGTCGGGCTTTAACGATGGCGACATCGACATCATTTATACAGGCCTGCGTCCTGGCGAGAAACTGTTCGAGGAACTGCTCGCCGATGACGAGAACACGATGCCGACACCGCACCCGAAGTTGCGTATTGCCCGGGCGAGGGCAATCGAAATGCAGTGGCTGGCCGGATTGCTGGCGTGGTTGAGCGATCCGAAACTCTACGGTGACGAGCAGGTGAAATCGGATTTGGCGGCATGGCTGCCCGAGTATTGCGATGCCCCCGGCATCAATGACAACTACACGGAGCGCCGCGCTGGCGAGAGGGCCGTCTAGCATGAGCGCCGTTGTTAATCCGCTTCAAGTGCGCTATCGACATGCCGGTTCGAGCGCCGATCGGCTGGCGAAATGGTCGGCGGTCGCGCTCGGCTTTTCGATTCCTATTTCCACCGCGCTCGATAATCTGCTGTTGGGCCTGATCCTGCTGGGCTGGGTGGCAAGCGGCCATTATCGCGACAAGCTGCGCGCGATTCGCGATAACCCGATCGCGCTGCTGGCGCTGGCGCTTTTCGCATTGCTGTCTCTGGGCACGCTGCACGGCGTCGCTCCAATATCGGAACGTCTGGATTTCCTCGGCAAATATAAAGACCTGCTGTTCATCGCGCTGCTGATTTCGCTATTCCGCGACGAAACAGCATGGCGCCACGCCTTGTTGGGCTTCGCTGCGGCGATGCTGCTGACCCTGCTATTGTCGTTTACGATCGGCTTCGGCATTCTGCCAGACCGGATTTTTGCGCACGGCGCCGTCAGCAATCCGGTCGTATTCAAATTGCATATCACGCAAAATCTGCTGATGGCATACGCGGCGTTTCTGTTCGCAACTGCGGCGCTGCGAGCGGCAGCAGGTGCGCGGCGCACATGGCTGGCGCTGGCGAGCGTGCTGGCGATTTACAACGTGCTATTCCTGGTACACGGACGCACCGGTCATGTCGTGATCAGCGTACTGACGATTTTTTTCTTCGCCAGTTGGCTGCGCTGGAGAGGCTTCGTGATCGGCGTGCTGGCGGTTGCGTTGCTTTCCGTAGCGGCTTTTTACGAATCACCGGCGTTTCGCGAACGCGTTTTGAAAGCGAATGACGAATATCAGCTCTGGTATAGCGGTGCGGCGATCGCCGAAGACAATTCGGTCGGCTCGCGCATGCAGTGGTATCGCGCCGGCATCGCCATTATCGGCGAGCACCCGCTGATCGGCGTCGGCACCGGCAGCTTTGCCGGCGTTTACGC
>JACMKV010000362.1 GCA_014379915.1 Burkholderiales bacterium | reverse complement strand
ATTGTAGATGACCTTATCCGGCTTGTGCTGGTCGACAAGTCGGCGATGCGGACGGGAATATGAGCGCATTATGCCGATGCCATAACCGCCGCATGGGCTACCTCGAACGCTTAGAGTGAACCAGACTTCGCCAGGACAAACACAGGAAAGTTGCCTCAAGCCGCCCGTGCTGATGCTGATGGGGCCGACGGCGAGCGGCAAAACCGCAGTCGCGCTGGCGCTCGCAAAACGCTTTCCGCTCGAAATCATCAGCGTCGATTCGGCGATGGTCTACCGCAACATGAATATTGGCACGGCAAAGCCGGATGCGCGAATGCTGGCCGATGTGCGGCACTACCTGATCGACATCATCGCGCCCGACGAGCGATACTCGGCAGCGCAATTCTGCACCGATGCTCGGCGCTTGATCGCCGAGATTATCGCGCGCGGGAACATTCCGTTGCTGGTGGGCGGCACCATGCTGTACTTCAAGGCGCTGCGGCTAGGGCTGGCCGACCTGCCGTCAGCTGACTCGCTGCTGCGAACGCAGATCGAGCAGCAGGCTGCGGCGCACGGCTGGCCCGCCCTGCACGGTCGCCTTGCTGCAGTCGATCCGGTTTCGGCTGCACGCATCAATCAAAACGATGCGCAGCGTATTCAGCGCGCGCTGGAAATCGTTCATCTGACTGGGAAACCCCTGGCTACCGCCTGGCGACGTGACGGCAAGCCGGATCACGGCCTTCGCAACTGTAGTGACGTCGATCCGCCTTACCGCGAGATCGCGATCGCGCTATTGCCTGGTGATCGCCGCGAGCTGCACAGGCGCATCGCCGAGCGCTTCGATGAGATGCTTGTGCAAGGACTGATCGACGAGCTGCGCTCACTGCGCACCCGCCATACGCTGACTCCTGAATTTCCGTCGATGCGCTGCGTCGGCTATCGACAGGGTTGGCAACACCTCGATGGTGAATACGACTACGCGACCTTGCGCGAAAAAGGCATCGCGGCGACCCGGCAGCTGGCCAAGCGGCAATTGACGTGGCTGCGCAGCACGCCCTTCGACCGCTGTTTCGACTGCCTGACGCCCGAACTCGAACAGCGCGTCGCCCGGTTTGTGGCGCCGCAGCTCTAGCTACTTTCGCCAGAACTGGTCGGCGGCGTCTTTCGACGGCCAGTTGTTTTTATCGAAGCCCGTCATTTTATCCAGCACTTTTGCGTCGATCTCGAGCACGAAAACTTCGCCGTCGGAGGTGCGGCGAAGCTGACTCCACGGCACCGGAATCAGCTTTTCGCCGAGCCCGAGAAAGCCGCCGTGCGACATGACCGCGTAGGCGACGGCGCCGGTATTCGCGTCGATCGCGATGTTTTCGATCGTGCCCAATTCTTCGGCTTTGGTGTTGCGCACCGGCGAGCCGATCAGCTTGC
Source organism: Burkholderiales bacterium (assembly GCA_014379915.1). GTDB lineage: Bacteria > Pseudomonadota > Gammaproteobacteria > Burkholderiales > JACMKV01 > JACMKV01. The sequence goes on along the minus strand of JACMKV010000362.1, from coordinate 6,569 downwards.
TCGCGCGTACAACGCCGGCGATCTCGGAGACCTGCTTTGCGCCTTCGACGCGTTCGATTTTCTGCGCCTGCTCTCTGGCGCTGCGATTTGCATCCCGCTGCTCCTGCAGCATGTTTTTCATGTTGTCGGCGAGCTGTTCGCACATGTCATTGCGGCCGTTGTGCATCAGCAGGCCGGCAGCCTCACGCAGTTGCTTGAGTTGCAGTTGCTGCGCCTCGGGCATTGCGACCTCGGTGCTCAGCTTGTCGACATCGGCCAGTTTTTCCTTGCAGTCCGCTGCGGCAGCCTGAACGCAAGGCAGCACCCACGCGGCCAGCATCAAACTCGCAAGGGTAAAGTGCTTCTGATGATTCATGGTATTTCCCCTCCGGATTAAGGATATGCGAGCGTACCGCAAACCCGGACCGATGGCAGCGCCCCGCCGCAAAAAAAGCGATAAACGGCCGCTAAACGATCGCCTTCCGCTTTCTCCATTCCGCTGAGACTCAGGCGATAACGGTGCGCGGCCTGTCCATCGCACCGCCGATCGCCGCCGCGATTGCACCGAGCAGCAGCGCGAAGGAGCCCCATAGCGCGCCTTTGGAAACAGCCTCGGCCGTTTGATTGGCGATGGCGCGAGCGTCCTGCTTGACGTCGGTCTTGACGTCCTGAAACTTTGCTTGCGCCTGCTGCTTAGGTCCGCAGCCAGTTGTCGACGGTTTTGGCCGCCTCTTCCTGCGACAGGCAACGCTTTTCGCGGCGCCAGAAACCACGCCCCCGGCCAGATTGAAAGCGCCGCCGAGAACTGATCCGATCGCCGTCCCGAGCGGATACAGAATCACCAGCGTCGATAGCCCCCAGGTCAGCAGACCGTGCAACATGCCATCGATCTGGCGCGGTATGCCGGCCAGGTGCGAGACCACCCAGCCGCCGATGAAGAGCGCGATCAGGCTGGATACCACCATCAGATTCCGGCGCCGAGGCCGAGCGCGGATGCTCCCGGCGTCTCGCCCTGCAGCGGATCGACCGTGCTCATGCCGATGCCGGTGCCGAGCAGGCTGAGCAGTAACTGTATGACCATCGCCAGAATGACACCGGCGAATACCGCTGCCCACGATATGCGTTTCACCGCCGAGACTTTCGGGGTGACTGCCGCGTATATGTATTTGCGCCTGCATTTGTTTGCGCCATGATTTCCTGCTCCCTTCGTTGCATACGGTTTGAAATTCGGTTCCGACGAGTGGTTTCAACTCATGCCGCAAGAGAAGCGCTTTCCCTGCCGAAAAAGTAGTAAACGATCAATCCGAGGACCGGGAAAATGATGATGCCGATAATCCACAGTATCTTATTGCCGAGGGTTTTGCCGCTTTTCAATACACCCCAGATAGCGATTAGATCGAGCACGAAGATGACGATGCCGAACAGGCCGCCGATTATGTCCATACTTACCTCTGCTTGAAATAAAAGTGCCGAAGACGTTTTCCGTCCTTCGGCACTTTGCTACCGCTCCCTTACCTAGCGCAGCCGATTACCTGGCCGGCTTCTCGGCTTTTTCAGGGACTTCGGCCGGCCCCCGCCCCGCTGGTAAGATCGTCACGAGATAGCGATCGATATCGACGATATAAGCCTGATCGTTGATATTCGGCCATTGCTTTTCGTCGAAACCGCGCTTGGCGTCGATCTGGCTTTTATCCAGGTTCAGCACCAACTCTTCCCCGCCCTGCGTCGGCTTGAACGCCGTTACCGGTATGGCAAACAGCTTGTTGTCGCCGAGATTCCACGAGTTGTCGAATTCCATCACGGCGTAGTGAATCCGCCCATTTTTCAAATTAACGACCAGGTCTTCGAGCTCACCGATTTCCTGGCCTTGGGCATTGTTGACGTCCTTGTCCAGTAATTGGGTCGCGCGGACCAGGCGCTGGTTTTCCGGCTGCTTCAGCTTGACCGTTTCCTTTGCCGGCATTGCGGAATCGCGATCGATCTGTGCGCGCGTGTTGGCGTCATCCCAGTTTGGCCAGCTATTCGACTTGAAGCCGGGATTTTTCTTCAGCTGCGCCTTGGCGACGTTCAGGATCAGCTTCTCGTTCGGGCCAAACTTGAATGCGCTGACCGGATAGGCAAAAAGCTTGTCGCCGATGCCGGCGACGCCGCCGTACGACAGCACCGCGTAGTGCACGCGGGCGTTGTTCATGTCGATGATCAACTCTTCTATTTCGCCCAATTCCTCGCCCTGTTGATTCGTGACCTCTTTGTCGATCAAGTGGGTCGCGCGGATCTCGACCATACCCTGGCTTTGGGCGCTCGGCGCGCCGGGCTTGCCGGTTTTCCTACCGTCGTTTTTCACTTCATCAGCCGCAAAGGCCGGACCGGAAAGCGCCGCGCCTAAAGCGATAGCGCTTACAATCTTGCTAAATTTGAAGTGCTTCATGGTTCCCTCCTATGGTTTCACTAAAAAGACTATGCCCGTAAGCATTCGCCCGGCGAACCGAAAATACTGCAGGAATCATGCCGCTAAACCTATTCCTATGCCTTTGATGGTATTGAAGAAATAAAAGAAAGCCGACGAGTGGGTCTGTAATTCTGACCAAGGCTGTAAAGCTTACAACCCGACAATTCTTGCTATGCGTGCCAGCGCACTGACGCCCCGAGCGCTGCTGCGCTGCTACTGTTGCCGCTGCTCCTCCTGCTCTTCATGATCGTGGTCGAATAATTCGTGCTTGGCTTGCGAAGGCGCGTCGCGGTCGGCTTGATCTTCCTTCGCACGATGGTTGTAAAACTGAAACAGCACGAGCGCTGCGACCACCAGCGCCAGCGTCGCTCCGTGCTGCAGCATGGCCAGCGCGTCTTCCCAAAGAATGAAGTGTTCGAGGAAAGTCACCGCCATGATGACGATGACGACGCTGATCACTTTCGTTTCCAGATCGTTCAGGGTTTCGACGCCAAGCGAGACCGGCAGATTCAACGGCGCGATGAACAAGCTGTAAAAGCCGATGCCGACGATGTAAAACACGACCGCTTTCAGCATCACGCTGACGATTTCGAGAAAGACCACCGTCAACTCAGTCGAGTCGACATTGCCGTCGATGACGTTGACCCAAGCCTCCCAAGTGTTGACGACCGCCAGATAGGTGCCCAGCAGGAACAGCGAGATCGCGACCAGCATCACCGCGAGCGATGCCAGCAAAACGACATATCGGCTGCGGCCGATGATGTGCGCCAGCGGTTGCCACGGCTCGTCTTTGGGCAGCTCGCGCCCAGCCCCGCGAGCGCGCGACCCTTCGCGCGACTGCTGTTCGCGCGAAGCTTTCCGCGCGTCCAGCTGCTGCCCAGGCGATTTACCAGGCGGCAGCTGCGCCTCGGGGGCGTCGCCGGACGCTTCTTTATCTTCCGATAGTTTTTTCATGCTCCCTTTTTCTCCTGCTGTTTCCCGACGCCGGCGCGCAAGCTGGTCAACAAGCTTCGCGTCTCGCTACCGAGCTCTTTCAGAGTCCGCTGCACCGCGGTCAGCACCCGCAATCGCTCGCAGCCGCCGGCCAGATTGCGATCGGCAAGTTCGGCGATCAGTCGCCACTGCTGCGTGAGAATCGCGCGCGGATAGGCGCGCACGCACAAGTGCGAAAATAGTCTCGAGTGCGGTCAGTATACGCAGCATGACTGCGACATTGGCCGATGCGGATCGCGTATCTGTTCGAACGATGCGGTGACCAACATGGCGAAATCCGGTCCGCGGATTATCAGCATCCCAGGGGCTGCCCATAGTGACGCGCCGCCGCGACGCGCCGCCAGCTCTGCCAGGGTCGCAGTCAAGTAATTCACGCAAGGGACTGCGGTTGTCGTGTCATTGATGCCGGGAGATAGCGCTTTCAGCGCGATATCGACGAGCTCGGGGATGCGGCTGGCAATGTGCTCATGAAGCCCCTCTCCTTCAAAATCCGGCGTGCCGAATCGCCAGCGATTGTTGCCTGTTTTGGTGAGGCCCGCAATTCGATCTGATCTGCGCTTAACGGCGAGTACGCGAGTAAAAGCGCATCAGCGGCGCAACCGAAAAGCCGTGCACGATGATCGAAGCCGCAACCACCGTCAGCACGACCGGCGCCAGCCGCTCGGCGTATTCGACCGGCAGGCCATGCTGGATCGCATAGCTCAAATAGTAGATCGAGCCGATGCCGCGTATGCCGAACCACGCGATCAGGACGCGCTGCGGCCTGGTTGTCGGCGAACCGAGCAGCCCGAGCCATGCGCACAGCGGACGAAGAACGACGAACAGCAACGGGATGAACCACAGGGAAAAGCTAGTCAGATACGCAGCCGACAGCATCGCGCCGACGAACAGCACGACGATAAGCTCGCCGATGTGCTCGGTCTGCTGATTGAAGTTCAATACCTCGCGCGCCATATGTGCCGGCGCAGTTGCCGGATGGGTGGCAACGTCGTCGCTGCCGGACCGGAGCGTTGCCGCATCGGCGGCCGGCAAATCGTCTGCGGCGGCATCGGAGCCGGCCGAATCATCATTGTCATCCAGACGCGCCTCGATACGCCGCAGTGCCAGACCCGCGGCAAATACTGCGAGAAAACCGTACGTCGAAAGCAACAGCGCGACGCCATACGACAATGCGATCAGGCCGAGGGCGATGAATTCATCGAATCCGACGGCGGCGCGATGCTGTGAACGCAAATGGAGCACCAACCGGCCAACTGAATACCCGGCGACCCAGCCGATCGCGAGTCCGCCGACGATTGCCCAGATCAGGTCGAAGGCCAGCCAGCGCCAGCCGAAATCGCCGACTTCATGCAAGCCCAACAGGCCGAGGCCAAGCATGACAAACGGGAACGCGGTACCGTCGTTCAAGCCGGCTTCGCCGGTCAGGCCCCAGCGCAGGCGATCGCGATCCCGGGCATGGGCCAGTTGCACTTCCGAAGCGAGCACCGGGTCGGTAGGCGCGAGTATCGCGCCCAGCAGAATAGCTAGGCCGAGCGGCAAATCGAGCGCCAGCATGCCGACAGCAGCGATCGCAGCGATGGTGAGCATCATTGAACCGAAAGCGAGGCTGAGTGGAATTTTCCAGCGCGCATCGCGCAGCGGCAGACTCAGCTTCAGCCCGGCCGAGAACAGCGAAATGACGACGACGAGTTCCGTCATCCGCTCGATGAACCACGAGTGATCAACCGGATCGACGCCGACCACTCCCCATCCAGCCGGGCCAAGCGCGTAACCGACTGCGAGGTAGAGCATCGTGGTATTCATCGACAGCCGCTGCGCTAAGGAACGCGTCACGACAGCGAAAATCAGCAGTGCGCCGATCAGTGCGTACCAGACGTGAAATTCCATGCCTTCGGTTTACCGAGTTTTGCGGAGCCACGGCGCGACCGTCCCAGCCAACTTGGGCAAGCGGCACGCCTCAACGATTCAAGCAGTTTGCGACAACGATTCGTGCGACGCGATGCCCAACCGTTAGCTGCATTCCGGGCAGGGTCCACGACGCGGACAAACATTCAGCGAGGTCGGCGACTACAGCTTGAGCCGGGACAACGATCGAAAGAACGGATGATAGCAGCTGCAAATCGCCCGAAGTCTGCGCGACAGGCAGACGCTGTCGGCAGGCATTGCCCGCAGCCTGTCGGACACAGCCGGCGATCGATCGTCGCCTCGCATAAACTCATAAATAAAAAGAGCGCGTGATTCGCGCTCTTGTCAACCGTCAGGCCGCTTCTGGTCCAGGCCCGACTTCCAGCGAGCAGCCTTAACGACCGCCTTGCTTCTTGTCGACCATGTCGCGAATCATGTAGCTGATGCCGCGCTGCCATGCCTGGTCGGTGTTACCGCGAATATCGACCGATTTTTTCAGTGTCACCTCTCCCGTCGAAACGTCTTTGACCTCCACGTTCAGATTCAGGATCAGGTTGCTGACCTTCTGCACCCAGGCTGTCATCACGCGTTCCGCACCGAGCTTCTTCGCGATATCGATCTCGCAACCGTTGCAGGAATACAGATTTTCGCTCGCGTTCATACCCTTGATCATCTCTGCCGCAGGCGCGTTATCGATCACGTCGTACAACCCTTTTTCTTCGAGTTCAGTCCGCATCTGGTCGCTGATCAGCTTGAGCCGATTCTGCTGCTCTTCGTATTTCGCCGGCTCAGGGATATCTTCGATCAGCCCGAAATCGAGCACGGCAATGCGCTTCAAACCCGCCGCAGCGGCGGTGAGCGGAGCGCCGAACTGAGCCGCAGCGAGGGCCAATCCGACAACCGCGCCAGCCGCCCGGCGCCCTATGAATCTCATCTCGATGAATCTCATTTTAGAAAGCATTGTTCTCTCGCTTCCGCTTGTATGTTCTTGTACTTGACGCCCGCGCCCTTGACTGTTTCTGGATCGCGGAACTCATTGCCGCGCTCACCGCGCATCGTTTGGCCGCGCGCTGCGGTGGAATACTCGACATAGTCTTCGTACTTCAATTTTGCGGCGATCTTGTCGATGGCGCAAGAGCACTTGTGGACCAGCTCGTAGCCGCCTTTGTCGTACTGCTGCATGCAGGCAAGGACCCATTCGACACGATCGACAGTTGGATAGCCCTGATGGGCGAAAGCGGAT
>JACMKV010000361.1 GCA_014379915.1 Burkholderiales bacterium | reverse complement strand
GACATCGACGAGCAGAATGCCTCACTCAAAAATGCGCTGCGGCAAACGCTGCCGAGCGCGGCCCAGCAACAGATCGCGCTCAGCGATGCGCCGATCGCAGCGGCGACCGCAGCGTTGCGGGCGAGCTTCGATAGCCGCCACGGCGGTTTCGGCGACGCACCGAAGTTTCCGCATCCGGTCGAACTCGAATTCATCCTGCGCCGCTACGCCGCTGACAACGATGCCGATGCGTTAACGATCGTGCGTACGACCCTCGGCAGCATGGCCGAAGGCGGCATTTACGATCAGCTCGGCGGCGGCTTCGCGCGCTACAGCGTCGATCGCTTCTGGATGATTCCGCACTTCGAAAAAATGCTGTACGACAACGGGCCGCTGTTGCGGCTCTATGCCGACGCCTGGCTGGCGATGAAAGAGCCGCTGTTTGCCCAGGTGGTCAATGGAACGGCGCAATGGGTGCTGCGCGAGATGCAATCGCCGGAGGGCGGCTATTACTCGACGATAGATGCCGATTCCGAGCATGAGGAAGGCAAGTTCTACGTCTGGACGACGGACGAGGTTCGTCGCCTGCTCTCGGCGGACGAATACGCAGTCGTCGCGCCGCATTACGGTCTCGACCGGCCGGCCAACTTCGAAGGCAAGGACTGGCATTTGCGCGTCGTTCAAGGCCTCGACGAGATCGCCGCCGAGGCCGGCAAAACACTCGAACAGTGCGAGAGCCTCCTCGACTCAGCGCGAGCGAAACTATTTGCCGAACGCGAAAAACGCGTGCACCCGGGGCGCGACGAAAAGATTCTGACGAGTTGGAACGCGCTGATGATCAAAGGCATGGCCCGCGCCGCGCAAGTGTTCGGACGCGACGACTGGCTGGCATCGGCCGATCGTGCCAGGCGGTTCGTTCGCGACACCCTGTGGCGGAACGGCAGGCTGCTCGCAACGTACAAAAGCGCCGCTGAGAGTTCGGGAGATTCCAAGCAGACCGGCCGCGCTCACCTGAACGCCTATCTCGACGACTACGCGTTCTTGCTCGATGCGCTGCTCGAACTGCTGCAGGCGCGTTTTCGCAGCGATGACCTGGGGTTCGCAGTCGAACTCGCCGACGCGTTGCTCACGCGCTTTGAAGACAAGGAAAACGGCGGATTTTTCTTCACCAGCCACGATCACGAGCCGCTGATTCATCGCCCCAAGCCAGGGCACGACAACGCAACGCCTTCGGGAAACGGCATCGCCGCTTTTGCGCTATCTCGTTTCGGCCATCTGGTCGGCGAGCCGCGCTACATCGACGCCGCCGAGCGCGCGCTGCAACTTTTTTACGCGGCCATGCAACGCCAGGCAAGCGGCTTTGCCAGCCTTGCGATGGCGCTCGAACAAGCCTTGAAGCCGCCGCAGATTGTCGTCCTGCGCGGTAAATCGACTGACGATCTGGCGTTGTGGCAGCGCGCGCTGCAAGCGCATTATTTGCCCAACACGCTGACTCTCGCCATCCCGGCCGGCGCAACAAATCTTCCGGTTGCGCTCGACAAGCCGGCCAGCGAAACTGTCAACGCCTGGGTCTGCCGCGGCGTTACATGCTTGCCGCCCATTGACGATTTGGCAGCGCTGATCGAAGTTTGCAAGACCAGCGAGGGCGCGTCTAGAATCGCATCGAGTTAACCAAGGAGACACACATGAACAAAATCAGCGTGATAAGTTTGACGGTCGTCGCATCGCTGGCGTGGGCAGCGCCATCGTTCTCGGCCGACGACGCGGCTGTGAAGGCGCTCGCGCAGAAGAACAACTGCCTGGCCTGTCATGATGTCGACAAAAAACTCGTCGGCCCGGCGTTCAAGGAAATCGCCGCCAAATATAAAGGCGACAAGGCTGCCGAGGCCAAACTGATCGAGAATGTCAAGAAAGGCAGCGTCGGCGTCTGGGGGCAGATTCCAATGCCAGCGAACCCGAATGTAAAAGATGAGGAAGCGAAGACTTTGGTGCAGTGGGTTCTTGCCATGTAAGCCGATCGTTTGAATCGCAAGAAAAGCCGGTGCGAACCGGCTTTTTGCGTTATGGCGCACGCTGTCTTGCGCCTTTCTTGGCTTTGTCGCGCACGCTGTTTTGCGGCTTTCTTTGCTTTATGGCGCACGCTGTTTCGCGCTTTCTCTATATACGGCAAGGAACTGCGGCGCAAAATTGACAAGGTTTGGAGCCATGCGGATAATCAGCCGGGTTCGTCTGCATCTCAACTTTCCTGGAGTTCCCATGATCACCCCGAGAATATTTACTGTTGTTGCTGCGGCAGCGCTCATTGGCCTTGGCGGATGCGGAAAAAAAGATGAAGCGGCTGGCGGCGCCTCGGGGAGCGTTGTCAAAATCGGCATTGCTTCTCCGCTTACCGGCCCGCAGGCGCACATCGGAACCGATATCAAAAACGGCGCGCAGCTGGCGGTCGACGAGTTGAATGCCAAAGGCGTTGAAATCGGCGGCAAGAAGGTCAAGCTCGAATTGCTCGCCGAAGACGACCAGGCCGATCCCAAAACGGCGACGCTGGTCGCGCAGAAGCTTGTCGATTCCGGCGCCGTTGCCGTGGTCGGCCATTTCAATTCGGGCGCGTCAATTCCAGCATCCAGGATTTATTCCGACGCCGGCATTCCGCAGATCTCGCCGGGCTCGACCAATCCGAAATACACGCAGCAAGGCTACAAGACGACGTTCCGCGTACTGGCCAACGATTTGCAGCAAGGCAAGGTGATCGGCGAATTCGCGGTCAACAACCTGAACGCAAAAAAGGTCGCGATCATCGATGACCGCACCGCCTATGGCCAGGGACTTGCCGACGAAGTCGAGAAAGCCGTCAAGGCAGCCGGCGGTGAAATCGTCGTGCGCGAATACACGAGCGACAAAGCAACCGATTTCCTCGCGATCCTGACCAGCATCAAAGGCAAGGAGCCCGACGTCATCGTGTTTGCCGGCATCGATCCGCAAGCCGGGCCGATGGTCAAGCAAATGCGATCGCTCGGTATGGATGCCAAATTTCTCGGCGGCGATGGCTGGCAAACGCCCAATTTTATCAAGCTCGGTGGCGCCGATGCCGAAGGAGCGATGGCGTCTATCCCTGGCTTGCCGAAAGACCAGATGCCGGGCGGGAAAAAATTCCTCGAAGGCTACAAAGCCAAGTTCAACAAGGAAGTCGAGTTGTTCGCGCCGTTCGGCTATGACGCGGTTTATGTTTTCGTCGATGCCATGAAGCGCGCGGGTTCGAGCGATCCGGCCAAGTTCCTGCCGGAAATCGGCAAGACTTCGATCGACGGCGTGATCGGCCCGATCGCGTTCGACGACAAAGGCGATATCAAGAACGGCCCGATTACGATTTTCGTCGTCAAGAATGGCGCGTGGCAGCCGATGGAGACAGTCGGTGGCAAGGCGGCAGCCGACAAACCGCAGGCGGCGGAACAACCGAAGGCCGGGCCAGCGAGTGAACCAGCGGTCGAAAAAACTCAGGCGACCGCGGAGCAACCAGCGGCTGAACAGCCGGGCGCCGAGAAAGCCGCGGAGGCCGAGAAGCCGGTTGCGCCCGCGGAGACCGCAGCGGCGAAGGACAAACCGGCGCCGTCGACTAGTCAGGGTTACTAATCCAGTCGCTAACGAACGGCGCCTGCGGGGAGTTGCCGCAAGTTAGCTCAGGGGACTGAGGCGGGACTAAGGGGATTTACGGGCGGCTAAGGTCCCTCGCTTTGCTCTCCCCTTTTTTTTGCAAAGGGGGAAAGGACTCGGCGTTCTTTCTCTGCGCGAGAATCATCGCGTTTCCCTGCCTTTCCGCATTGACTGCGCCCGATGGTGTGGCCGGCTCCAGCCAACCGAAAAAACCAAACGCCCTTCGTGGATATTTTCCTGCAGCAACTGATCAACGGCATCGTGCTGGGAAGCATCTACGCGCTGGTCGCGCTCGGTTACACAATGGTCTACGGCATCCTCGGCCTGATCAATTTCGCGCACGGCGAAGTCGTCATGATCGGTGCGATGGTCGCGCTGACGGTCATCCAGGCGCTGATCGGTTCGGCGCTACCGGGGCCTTTGATCGTCGCACTCGGTCTCGGCGTCGCCATCCCGCTGTGCATGGCGCTTGGCTTCTCCATCGAGCGCATCGCCTATCGGCCGTTGCGAAAAGCGCCACGGCTGGCGCCGTTGATCACCGCAATCGGTGTTTCCATCGTGCTGCAGAATGTGGCGATGATCATCTGGGGCCGCCAATACATCGCGTTTCCGCCAGTCTTGCCGCTCGTGCGCTACGGCATTGGCGGCGCGACGATTACCGAGTTGCAGGTCTTCATCGTGCTGCTTGCCGCCGCGGTCATGGCTGCGCTGCTTTTTCTCGTGCACAAAACCCGACTCGGCCGCGCAATGCGCGCGACCTCGCAGAATCCCGAAGTCGCGGGGCTGATGGGCGTCGATATCAACACCATCATTTCGATCACGTTCATCGTCGGCTCGGCTCTCGCTGCCGTAGCCGGCGTCATGGTCGCCGCCTATTACGGGCTCGCGCATTACTTCATGGGTTTCACACTCGGCTTGAAAGCGTTCACCGCGGCGGTTCTCGGCGGCATCGGCAATATCGGCGGCGCGATGCTCGGCGGGCTGCTGTTGGGGATCATCGAAAGCCTGGGCGCGGGCTACATCGGCACCCTGACCGGCGGCTTTCTCGGCAGCCATTATCAGGATGTGTTCGCGTTTTTTGTGCTGATCCTGGTGCTCGTGTTTCGGCCGTCCGGTTTGATGGGGGAGCGGGTCGCGGAGCGGGCCTGATTTCAAATCCGGTTCGGTGCTTGAGAAGCCGCGGTGACGTAGAATAGATAGTCTGATTCAGGAAATCCAGCATGCGCACTCTCGAAGCAATTATCGACGAACAGGGCATTGTGCACCTGATGGAACCGGTGAAGCTTCCCGCCGGACGGCGAGTCCTGGTCACGATCCTCGACGAAGATCCTGTCGTTCACCTCAGCGAGGCCGCACTTTTGAGCGAAAGGGCATTAGCCGAGGATTGGACCCGGCCGGAAGAGGAAGCGGCATGGGCGCACCTGCAGCAGGCACAATAGTCCTTGTTCCATTTCCGTTTTCGGATTTATCCCAAGCCAAACTAAGGCCAGCCCTCGTGCTCGCCCACGCCAGCCATGAAGATATCATCCTGGCTCAGATCACCAGTCGGTCCTACGCGGACGCAAACGCTGTCGAGGTAGCCGAGCAGGACTTTCTGTTCGGGACGCTAAGCGTCACAAGCTTCGTCAGGCCGTCCAAGTTATTTACCGCTCACCAGAGTTTGGTTAAGGCTGAAATCGGTAAACTCAAGCCGCATATCTTCATCGCAATCATCAAACGCGTGACCGCCATTTTTAACGCGAACGCAGGCGTGTAAAGGTACCGCATGCCAGCTAAACGTACTCACAGGCGTCGCCGCGCAACGAAATGGCATCGTAGACAGACCTTTATCCGATTAGCGGTCGAATGCGCGAAGCTCGATCCGGCATTCGAGAAAGCCGTGGCTGAACGCTTATCCGATTGTTCTTTTGCAAACGCGATGAATCGGCGAGATTGGGCGAAGCAATATGGTTATTCAACACGCTGACCGAACGTTGACGCCTCATTTTCGCCTGGCGTGGCTCGCCTTCGCGCTGCTCGCAATTCTGTTGATCGCACTCCCTTTCATCGCCGACATTACCCTCGGTCGCGCCTGGGTGCGCATCCTCGCCTTCGTCATGCTGTACGTGATGCTGGCGCTCGGGTTGAACATCGTCGTCGGCTTCGCCGGCTTGCTCGATCTCGGTTACGTCGCCTTCTTCGCCGTCGGCGCGTATCTGTATGCGCTTCTCGCGTCGCCGCATTTCGGGTTGCACTTGCCGTT
>JACMKV010000360.1 GCA_014379915.1 Burkholderiales bacterium | reverse complement strand
CTTGCAGTACGGGCAGCCGACCATGCTGAAGTAGAGGATGAGCCGCTTGTCGTTAGCGCGCGCCTCGCTGATATCGTCGCGGAAATCGAGAAACGACGCCTTGAACCACGGCAACTCATCACCGGCGTGGGCGGCGAATCCGGCAATCCATAGCGATGCGGCGAGTGCCAGCGCGTGTCTGAAATGCCGCAGCTCGCCATATTTCCAAGCCGCCCTTTTACTGTTGATGATCATTCAGGATTCGATTCGGCGCAGCGGCTGCCGGTTCAATTGCAGGAACGAAAGGTTGCCCGTTATGCTCTCACTTAAAGAAGCTCTGAATAAGTCCCCATCGCTGTCATTCCCTCGCAAACGGGAATCCAGAAGCTTCGCACAATCAGGTAGTTAAGAGAACCCTAGATTCCCGCCTGCGCGGGAATGACAATTTATAATCAGAGATTCCGTAAGAGAAATGTGAGGATGGAAGATGAAAAAGAATTCGGAAAAAGCCATGGTCAAGCCCGGATCAGGCAGATGCGGTAGGCAAGTCCGGGAAGCCAAACCCACCGCGAGAATTCAGCTCGCCGCCGTGCTACGCGCACGAATTTCCCGGTTACTTCGGTGAAATCGAAGAGGGCAATTCGAAACAGCGCCCGCCGAAGAAAGAAAACGGGTAATTGTTCGCGGATCATGGCGCAAAGCTGGGCTGGCGAATTCCTGCGCGCAGGATGACGTGGCACAAGATCGCCATGGAACTCGCGATTTATTGAGAATTCCATAATCAACGAAAAAAGGTATGTCATCCTGAGTGAAGCGAAGGATCTGCTTTTTCTGTTTCCGTCAGGCCTAAAGCAGATTCTTCGTCACTGCGTTCCTCCGAATGACAAGGAAACGATTGCGTCATAATTTATGGGGACTCTCAATAGTTGGCGCTGCGCGAATCGTGTAGCGACGTCAAGCTCAACGACCGCCCAGCCCATGCTTCTTCAGGAACGCGAGCAGCGTGTGCAGCCTGAGCTGGGCATCGTTGATTTCAAGCAGGCGCTGCCTGGTAGCGAGCTTGATCGGCAGCAGCTCGGCCAATCGATAACCTATCCACGACGGATCCTCATATCTGAGCGGCGTCTGAAATTTATCGGCGCCGACTTGATCGACGATCACGCGTAGCACGTTCGCGCATGCCTCGCTTTCCGCAGTGGCAGCGATTTCGGGTTCGTCCAGAAGCATGGTCACTTCGGCTGAGATCAAGCCATTTGCCGCGGCCTCGCGGTTATCGATCCGGAATCGCCGCACGCCTGCCGTTTTCAGCTGGAATATACCGAGCTGCTGCATATCCCATTCCTTGATCGTCGCCAGGCAGCCGACATCTTCAGGCGTCGCTGCCGCCCCAACCTCCTGGCCTTCGCGAATCAGGCAGACACCGAACGGCCGCGCCTCCTTCAGGCACAGCTTGGTCATTTCGATATAGCGCTGCTCGAACACTTTGAGCGGCAGCAGACCGCCCGGAAACAAGACGGTGTTCAGCGGAAAAATCGGAATCTGCAAATCGCTGGCTCAATCAGCCGCGTCGGGTCCACCCCAGCGCGCCATCAACTCGTGCGCAATACCGAGGTGATCGAGAATGCGCGCGACGATGAAATCGACTAGATCGTCCATGCTTTGCGGCCGGTGATAAAAGCCAGGATTGGCCGGCAGGATCAGCGCCCCGGCGCTGGCCAGCGCCAGCATGTTCTGCAAATGTATTGTCGAAAGCGGCGTCTCGCGCGGCACCAGAACGAGCTTGCGCTTTTCTTTCAGCATGACGTCGGCTGCGCGCTCGATCAGCTTGTCGCTTAAGCCGGCGGCGATCGCAGCCAGCGTCCCCATCGTGCACGGACAAATTACCATCGCATCGGCCGGATTCGAACCGGAGGCGATCGGCGCAAACCACTCTTCGCGACCAAATACGCGTAGCTGGCCGGCTGCCGCACCGAATCGCTCGCTGAAGTAAGCCTGTGCCTCTGCAGCCCGGCCTAGCGTCAAATCGACCTCCTGTTTGGCGACGATCTGGGCGGCCTGCGAATACATCAGATACACGCGCGCGCCGGCTTTGATCAACTGCTCCAGCAGACGCAGCGCATAAGGCATGCCGGAGGCGCCGGTCAGTGCGAGGGCGACGGTTTGGTGGGACGGCTCGGTTGGGACTGCGCTCGGCATCGTGATCAGGTTGAGTAGCGCGAATCTGCCAGCACTCTCACGCCAGCTCGCGATGCCGCACCAGCACTTGCCAGGCGTCCCGAAAATGGCGGGCAAGGCATTCAGCGAAATAAACCGAGCGATGCTGGCCGCCGGTGCAGCCCAGTGCAACGGTCAGATAATTGCGGTTGTCGCGTTCATAGCACGGTAGCCATTTCTCGATGAAAGTCCGGATGTCGACAAACATCCGGCGGACATCGGCGTCGCTGTCGAGGAAGGCAACGACGGCGGCGTCGCGCCCATTGAGCGGCCGCAGCAGCGGATCGTAATGCGGGTTCGGCAGGCAGCGCACGTCGAACACCATGTCGGCATCGAGCGGGATGCCGCGCTTGAAACCGAACGATTCGAACAGCAGCGTCAGCCGCGAACGATCGATCGCGACGAAATCCTTGATCCACGCGCGCAGCTGATTCGGCCGCAGATCGCTGGTGTCGATGCGATGACTCAGCGTTTCGATTTCGGCCAGGAGCTCGCGTTCGAGTTCGATGCATTCAGGCAGCGTACGAGTATTGTCGCTTAACGGGTGGCGGCGCCGGGTTTCGGAAAAACGATTGACCAGGGTTTCGGTTTTGGCGTCGAGAAACAATACGCGCAAATCGATGTCCTGCTGTCGCAGTTCGTTGATTTGCCCGGGCAGATCGCTGAGCGTTTCGCCGCTGCGGACATCGATACTGATCGCCACCCGTTCGTAGCCCGCGCGATGCAGGAATCCGACTACCTGCGGCAACAGCATGGCAGGCAGATTATCGACGCAGTAAAACCCGCTATCTTCGAGTACGTCGAGCGCAATACTTTTACCCGAACCCGACAGGCCGCTGACCTGAATCAGCTTCATGCGCTTTCACTCACCAGGTGTGCAAGCACGGTTACCAGCAACTGTGTCGATTCAAGCCATGCCGGGTTCTACACCACGGTTCGGCTGCCGGATTTGAAGATGGCATTGAGGATACCGAGTAATTTACGCATGCAGGCGACGAGGGCGAGTTTCTTCGGCTTGCCGCGGGCGACCAGGTTTTGGTAGAAGGTCTCTAAGCGATGATTATGGCGCACGGCGGTCGAGCCGATCGGTTCGGCCAGCGCGCCTGCGGCTTTGGCGAAATCGCGCACCCGCTTCGGGTTCACGCCAAGCGCACGGCAAACCAAAGCCCTACCGGATTTTGAACATACAAGGCTGTTGAAAAACGTAGCGAGCGCAGCGCGCTGCCTGCGGGAGAGCAGGATTCCACGCCGGCAGGCGTGGATGCGACCCCGCAGGCGCGCACAGCACCGGCTGGCCTCCCGCTCGCGGTCGCATCCCCCTGACGGGCCCCCTGCTCCGCGGCTTCGCCGCGCACGATGCTCGAAGGGTCGAGAAAGCGGACTGTATAAGGGAAATACATGAGCATTTTCAGGGCCTGAGCAACGAAGTATTGGCAAGCGCACTAGTTTTTCAATAACCTGTTAAGTCGACGACGCACTGTCCTCGCTCAAATACTGCTCGTGACGTGCGACGAAATTCTGCGTACTGTCGATGCCGCGCAGTTGCAGCACGTAATTGCGCACGGCGGCTTCGACGAGAACAGCCAGGTTGCGGCCGACGGCAACCGGCAGCACGACTTTGCGCACTTCGACGCCGGCGATCTCCTCGGAGCTCGCACCCAGCGGCAGACGGTCGATGTCGGCGTCTGTCGTGCGCTGCGGTTTTTTCAAGTGCACGATCAGCTTTAGATTGCGTCGCGGTCGCACTGCGGTTTCGCCAAAAATGGTGCGTATGTTCAGCATGCCCAGGCCGCGTACTTCCAGAAAATCGCGCAAAAGTTCCGGACATCGTCCTTCCAGTGTTTCCGGCGCGATTCGATAGAACTCCACAATGTCGTCGGCGACCAGACCGCTGTTGCCGCGACTGATCAGCTCGAGCCCCAGCTCGCTTTTGCCGACGCCGGAATCGCCGGTGATCAATACACCCATGCCGAGCACATCGAGGAACACGCCATGCCGCGTAACCGCCTCGGCCAGCCCGCGCGCCAGATAATGACGCAGCAGCCACATCAGTTGCACACTTTGCAGCGGCGCTGACAACAGCGGGATGTCGCTCGCCTCAGCCATTTTCAAAAGCGCGGGCGGCGGCGCTTCGCCTCCAGCCATGATGAAGCAGACCGGGCGATTTTCGGCGAGATCGTCCATCGAATGCGTTTGTGCCGTCGGGTCGAGCGTCGCCAGATAGGCTACTTCAGCCGCGGCGACGACCTGGATCCAGTTGGCATGAATGAAGTTGAGATGGCCGATCAGACCTCTGGAAGACGCGTTGATCAGCTTGCTGTCGAGGACTGATCCAGCCCCGGCGCGGCCGGCGAGCCAGGACAATTTTAGTTTGCCGCGGTTGTCGTCAACCAGCTGGGCTACGCTGACTTGGGGCATGAGGTTGCCATTGGCTGATCGCGCTGTGAATTGCGTTGGGATCGTCCGCGGTCAGCAGCGCTTCGCGAAACGCTTTGTCGCTGAACATCTGCGCGAGCTCGCTCAGAATCTGCAAATGCAGGTCGGTTGCGCGTTCCGGGACCAGCAATGCAAAAATCAGCTTGACCGGCTTGCCATCAGGCGCGTCGAACGGAACCGGCTCCTTCACGCGCGCCAGCGCTGCCACTGCCTCACGCAAGCCTTTGATTCTGCCGTGCGGGATGGCGACGCCCTGACCGAGACCAGTCGAGCCGAGTTTTTCACGGGCAAACAGGCTTTCGAAAACCTGGCTCCGTGAAATGTCTCGCTGGTTTTCGAATATTAGGCCGAACTGCTCGAACACGCGCTTCTTGCTGCTGACGTCGAGCTCGATGACGATGTTCGACACCGGCAGCAAAGTTGCAATCAAATTCATCGGTCGTAGAGAGCTGCTTGGAGCCACGGCTCCAGTAACCCGCTGGCTACGCGGTGCGCGGCAAAAGCCCGACGTTCAGGAGGGGTCGACGAGATGCTTCAGCGGTTCGCCGTTGCGATGACCGAAATCTTTCTCTTTGTGTTTCATGATGCGGCGGTCGAGTTTGTCGATCAGCCCATCGATCGCCGCATACATATCGGCATCATCGCACGCGACGAAGATATCGTGGCCGCGCACATGTACATTTGCTTCGGCGCTCTGGCGCAATTTCTCGACCGAGAGAATCACGTTGACGTCGATCACGTGATCGAAATGCCGGCTGATGCGTTCGAGCTTGGAAGTGACATATTCCCGTATTGCCGGGGTTATATCGAGGTGACGACCGCTCAGGCTTAAATTCATACTCGGCTCCTCAGGTTGGACCTTTCAGATGCATTTACGCAGATTGACGGGAAGAATCTGCATGGTCTCTCGATACTTGGCGATCGTCCGGCGCGCGATGACGATGCCTTGTTGCGAAAGGATTTCCGAAATCTGGCTGTCGGATAGCGGCTTTTTTTGATCTTCAGCTCTGACCAGCTGTTTGATCAAGGCGCGGATCGCGGTCGCCGAACAAGCGCCGCCGGTTTCGGTCGCCACATGGCTGCCGAAGAAATATTTCAACTCGAAAATACCGCGCGGCGTCAGCATGAATTTCTGCGTCGTCACGCGCGACACGGTCGATTCGTGGAGATCGAGGATTTCGGCGATTTCGCGCAGCACCAAGGGGCGCATCGCAACTTCGCCGTGCTCGAAAAAGTGACGCTGACGGTCAATGATTGCCTGCGAGACGCGCAGGATAGTATCGAAGCGCTGCTGGACATTTTTGATCAACCATTTCGCTTCCTGCAGCTGGCCGGCCAGGCGCTGGAAACCGGCGTCGCGATTGCGGTGCAGGATGTCAGCGTACATTCGGTTCACGCGCAGCTTGGGCATGGCGTCGGGGTTCAGCGCCGCCAACCACACGCCTTTGATCTTTTTGACGACGACATCGGCCAGGATGTAGCGCGTTTCGGGTTGCGCGAAATCGCCACCCGGCCGCGGATTCAGGCCGACGATCAGCGATTGCACAGCGCGCAAACCGTCATCGTCCAGCCGCAACAGCTTTTTTAGCTTGGCGAAATCGCGCCCGGCCAATAGCGGTAAATGCGATTTTACGGTGATCCGCGCCTCTTCGAGAAACGGCGTATCGGGCGGCAATGCGGCGAGTTGCAAACTCAGGCACTCGGCGAGGTTGCGTGCGCCGACGCCGACCGGGTCGAGATGCTGCAAGTGGTTGAGCGCAATCTGAAGTTCGACCGGATCGATTTCGAGCTCGGCCGGCAGCATAGCAGCAAGCTCTTCCAGATCCTGGGTCAGATAACCGACGTCGTCGAGCGCATCGATCAACACGCCGACCAGGCGTTGATCGCGCTCCGGCATCTGCCTCAAATTCAGTTGCCAAAGCAAATGTTCGCGCAGACTGCTGGTTTCGGCCGCGAGTTGCCGGTATTCGCTTTCGTCGCCGTCATCGCGGCCATTGAACGATGGCGTGTCGTCATCGAACATGTTCGGATCCGACGTATCCGTGTTGAGCGGCGTCGAATCCGCGTTTTCGGTATTTTCGGAAGTCTCGGCGGTACTCGTGGTCGTCGTCGAGTCGGCCGGCGGCGACATCAGGTTATCTTTAAGCGGCGTCGGCTCGTCGGGCGTGCTGTCGTCGCGTTCGAGCAGCGGATTTTCCTGGAGAAAGCGCTCGAGTTCCTGATTCAATTCCAGAGTCGACAATTGCAGCAGCCGGATCGATTGCTGTAGCTGCGGCGTGAGGGTCAGGTGTTGCGATAGTCTGAGTTGTAACGTGTGTTTCATTGGGTCTTTTTAGTGCGCCGCCGCTCGGCCCGCGTCGATGCGCGATAACTGCGCGATGAGTACGCGAAAACTACAGCCTGAAATGCTCTCCGAGATAGACCTTGCGGACGCTTTCATTATAAACGATTTCGTCCGGCTTACCGGAAGCGAGTACCGTGCCATCATTGATAATGTAGGCGCGGTCGCAGATGCCGAGCGTCTCGCGCACGTTGTGATCGGTGATCAAAACGCCGATTTCACGCTCTTTCAGAAAGCGAATGATGCGCTGAATATCGAGCACGGCGATCGGGTCAACGCCGGCGAAAGGCTCATCGAGCAAAATGAAGCGCGGCTGGGTCGCTAGTGCGCGTGCGATTTCGACGCGGCGCCGCTCGCCGCCCGACAAACTGATCGCCGGGCTGTCGCGCAAATGCTCGACGTTCAGATCGTGCAGTAGTTGATCGAGCTTGCCCGGCAGTTCCTCCGAGCGATAATTCTGCAGTTCGAGCACCGCGAGAATGTTTTCGGCGACCGTTAACCTGCGGAAGATCGATGCCTCCTGCGGCAGGTAGCTCAGGCCGAGCCGCGCTCGCTTGTGGATAGGCATACGCGCAAGATTTCGCTGATCCAGATACAAAGCGCCGCCGTCGAGCGGAACAAGGCCGACCATCATGTAGAAACACGTGGTTTTCCCGGCGCCATTCGGCCCAAGCAGGCCGACCACTTCGCCGCTCGCGACTTCGAGCGACACGTCTTTGACCACAGTACGCGACTTGTAGCGCTTTTTCAGGCCATCGGCCTTGAGTTCACTCATGAATTCAGGGAAAAACGATGGGAACGGCGCGTCGGTGTTATTCGAAGCGGCACCGCGCTATCCAGCCAGGCTAGCGCGCTCCCGCCGCCCCGGTCTTGCTGGTACGCGTTACGAGCGGCCGAAATCTTACTGTTCGCGAGGATTCGCAATGCCGTTCGCGGGCTTCAAAGGTAACGATGGCGCAGCGTTCTCAGTCGGCGGTTTTTTTGGTTGTATTACGGCGCGCACGCGGCCCTGCGGGTTATTCGCGGTCGCCGCCTCCTTGCCGCCGCCTCTGACTTGATACGACTCGGAAACCGCGTCGTAAGAAATATAGTTGCCGCGGACTTCGTCATCGCCGCGCTTCACCCGCGCCTTGGTAAAGAACTCGATCTTGTTCGACTTGCCGTCATATTCGACGCGTTCGCCATAGCCTTCGATGAATTCGTTCGTGCCTTCGCGCTTTTGCTTGAAAATGACTGGCCCGCCGTAGGCGATGCCGTGCTGAAAGCCTGAGCCGTCCTGGCGGATGACGATCTTGTCGGCCTGAATCGCGAGCGTCCCCTGAGTCAGCTTGACGTTGCCTTCGAAGACACTGACCTGCTTGGCATCATCGATATTGACGCGATCAGCTTCAAGGTTGACCGGTTTGTCGCTATCACCAAGTTCGGCATGCGCAACGGCTTGCAATACCAGGATCAGCACAGAGGCGAGCAAAGCCGGCATGGCAGCCGAACAGATCCGTTTTTTCATGCGCTTACCTTGGTTGCTCATAACGGCCATTCACGCGCGACAACAATTTGAGCGTGCGTGCTTCATTATCGAATTCTAAGCCAACCGCTTTTATCGTGGTATTTGCATCGATGATGGTCACCGGTTTGTCGGTCTTGGCGAAATTCTTGTCGGGGATCACGTGCAGGTAATCGGTCGTGATAACGAGCTTGCTGTTGTCGGCGAAGGGTTCGCGAATGACTCTGACATCGTCCGAGAAGTATGCGTTCTCGCCATCGCTGGTCACGAGGGCCGTTTCGGAAGTGATGCGCAGCGGCGCGGTTTCTGGATCGTAATGAACCAAGTTCGGCTCCTGCAGATGCGAGGTATCGTCGTCCGGGTAGTGGATCAATTTGTCGGCCGCCAGCTTGTACAGAGGGTGGCCGTCCTCGCCCATGCGCAAGGCCGAAAAATTTTCGATGATGTAATCCGGGTCGTGGCGCAATTTGCCGTTTCCGCCAGTTATCGGCGGCTGCACCGTGTACTCGAGCCAGAAGGCGATGGCAGCCAGCGCGATGAGCAGCGCAAGTGGAAACCACGATGACAAGCGCCGGATCATGCGCCCGGCAAGCTCATATTCAAATAATACTTGTGCGTCATTGCAGGTAGATCGCGATGCCCTGGTCGTAAGTGCCCTGCGCATGCATCAGGATTTCGCAGACTTCACGAACGGCGCCGCGGCCGCCGGCGCAGCACGTCACGTGGTGCGCGTGCTGCTTGATCAGCGCCGGTGCCCCGGGCACGGTCAGCGCGAGCCCACAGCGGCGCATTACCGGCAGATCGGGAAGGTCGTCGCCCATGAACGCTGCCTCATCGGCGCGCAGGTTGAATCGCGCCTGCAATTCCACGCTGACGGCGAGCTTGTCTTCGACGCCCTGATACAGCAGGCCTATGCCGAGGTTGGTCGCGCGTGTTTCGACACAGCGCGCGGTACGGCCGGTGATGATTGCGATTTCAACACCCGTCGCCTTCAACATCCGCATACCGTGCCCGTCGAGCGTATTGAACGCCTTGAATTCTTCGCCGGCGTCCGAAATGTACAAGCTGCCATCGGTCAGCACGCCGTCGACGTCGAACATCATGAGCCGCACACGTTTGGCTCTTTCAAAAATGGCTTGCATCGTCAGATCACTTTGGCGCGCAGCAGATCATGGGTATTCAAGGCGCCGACTAGGAGCTGCTGGCCGTCGACAACCAGCAGCTGATTGATTTTGAATTGATCCATCAGTTGCACCGCTTCCGCGGCAAGCCGGTCAGGCGCGATGGTCCTCGGACTCGCCTTCATCACGTCAGTAACCGAAGTGCGGCGCAAGTCGATGACCTGCGACAGGGCGCGACGCAGGTCGCCGTCGGTAAAGATGCCTGTTACATGGTCGTCGACATCGACGATCGCCGTCATGCCCATGCCTTTTTCCGAGATTTCGAGTATCGCCTGCGACAGCAGCGCGTTTTCGGGAACCTTGGGGATCGCATTTCCCGTCCGCATGACATCCGCGACGCGAGTCAGCAACTTGCGTCCGAGTGCGCCCCCTGGATGCGAGCGCGCGAAATCGTCGACCCCGAAGCCGCGCGCGTCGAGCAGCGCTATCGCCAACGCATCGCCCAGCGCCAGCGCAGCCGTCGTGCTGGCGGTCGGCGCGAGCCCGAGCGGGCAGGCTTCTTCGGCTACCGCGGCATCGAGATGGGCGTCGGCTTGCAGCGCGAGTGTCGAGCGTGGATTGCCGGTCATTGCGATCAGCTTGGCGCCCCTGCGCTTGATCAACGGGACAATCGCGAGCAGTTCGGCGCTTTCACCGGAATTCGATAGCGCGATCAACACATCGTCGCGCGTCACCATACCCAGATCGCCATGGCTGGCTTCCGCCGGATGCACGAAAAAGGCGGGCGTTCCGGTGCTCGCCATTGTCGACGCGATTTTGCGCGCTATATGACCCGATTTGCCCATGCCGCTGACAACGACACGGCCTGTGCAATTCAGAATGACTTGCAGAGCTTGCAGGAAGCCTTGATCGAGCCGGCCGGTCAGCGCCACGATTGCCTGTGCTTCGATTTCCAGAACCCGCCGCGCAAGGGCGATGGCGGGCGATGCGAGTGGCGAGGTGTCGAGTTCCATTATCGGCAGCAAGTATAGAAGCTTACGGTGTATTGAGAAATTCAATAACCTTCAACAGGACGTTGACCCTGCCCTGTTTTCACGTACACCAACTCATGCGGCCGTGAGGCTGCGTTCGAACTGCGTTGGTGAGTGGCAATTGATCGACGAATGCAAACGTTCCGAATTGTAGAACCCTTCGATCCAGTCAACCAGATCGAGCCTGGCCTGAGCGCGTGTTGCGTACCGAAGCCGATGGATCCGCTCGACCTTCAGCGTCTTGAAGAAGCTTTCCATGACGCTGTTGTCCCAGCAATTTGCCTTGCGACTCATCGATGCAATCATCCGGTATTGTTCGATCAGTTGGCGATGCCCGGCGCTGGCGTACTGCACGCCCCGATCCGAATGCATGATCAGCCCGGCCGCCGGTTTGCGTCGCCAGTAGGTGTTTAGTCCCGGTACGCATTGAGTTTGAATCGTTGCGGTTCCTGCATCCAGATCCTGGCGACGTATTCGTAGGGCGTGAGTCCGTGCAGGGTCTTGAGCCTGCGGGCGTGATTGTAGGCATCGATGAAGAGCTTAAGATGATCGCGGAGTTGATGGTAGCTGTCGTAGTGGTAGCGCTTGACGGTAGCGTCCTGGATGGTGCGGTTCATCCGCTCGACCTGCCCGTTGGTCCACGGATGATTAGGCTTGGTCAGCCGATGCTCGCTGCCGTATCGCCGGCAGACGCGATCGAAGGGGTGGCCGCGGAGCAGCGCGGTGGGGCCGGCGCGGTTTTTGGGCAGGTCGGCGAACTGGATGCCAGTATCGGTCAGCACGGTGTGGATTGTGGAGGGCACGGCTTCGACCAGCGCGGCGAGGAAGGCCGAGGCGGTACTGGTGTTGGCTTTGTCGACCAGCTGGGCGAACGCCAGCTTCGAGGTGCGGTCGATGGCGACGAACAGAT
>JACMKV010000359.1 GCA_014379915.1 Burkholderiales bacterium | reverse complement strand
GGCAATGTGCACGTCGTCCAGCCTGAATTCGACCGCGGTATCGAAAAACGCCTGCGGCCGTATTTCGAGCGCTACCAGACCATACAACTCGATAACTTCAAAATCAGCGCCGACCAGTTACGCGAATGCGGGCATGGCGCGCAGGCGATGGTGCATTCGTGCAAGTGAACATCGACGGTGAGTGAGTGAACAGCGAACGGCAACCTGCGAACGTTTTTCTTCCCCCTTTGAAAAAGGGGGACCGAGGGGGATTTAGCGGCGGTCAAATCCCCCCTACCCCCCCTTTCCAAAGGGGGGTTCTTCGGTGGCCCCTTTTTCACAGCAACGTTCGACAGCAGTCCCTTATTCAATGGAGGGTTAACCGATGCCCTTCTTCGCAGAGCGCGGGCATGCTCTCGCTATTCGCCACCCGCCATGCTCATTAACGGCGTTGCCATAGACGACACCTTCGCCGAAGCCTTCGGCATGAAGTCGACGCGCATTCTGATCACCGCGCACAATCTGAAATGGGCTTATCACTCGGCCAATGCGGTGACCGGCTTTGCCACTTCGGTGATCGCGTGCGGCTGCGAAGCCGGCATCGAACGCAAGCTCGCGCCGGAAGAAACACCGGATGGGCGCCCAGGCGCGTCGGTGCTGCTGTTCGCGGTTTCGACCAAGGAATTGGCCAAGCAGCTCGAGCGCCGCGTCGGCCAGTGCGTGTTGACCTCGCCGACTTCCGCAGTTTTTGCCGGCATCAGGGAAGGCGAAAAACTGCCGCTCGGCAAAAATCTGCGCTACTTCGGCGACGGCTTCCAGATCTCGAAACTGATCGACGGCCGCCGCTATTGGCGTGTGCCCGTGATGGACGGCGAGTTTCTTGCTGAAGAAACCACCGGTATGTCGAAAGCGGTCGGCGGAGGCAATTTCCTGATCCTCGGCGATACCCAGGAACAGGTGCTGACCGCCTGTGAAGCGGCAGTCGAAGCGATGCGCAAATTGCCGAATGTGATCATGCCATTTCCCGGCGGCGTCGTGCGTTCGGGGTCCAAGGTTGGCTCGAAATACAAAGCGCTGATGGCATCGACCAACGATGCATTTTGTCCGACCTTGCGCGGCGCGACCAAATCGGAATTGTCGGAAGACATCGAAGCCGTACTCGAAATCGTCATCGACGGCCTGACCGATGTCGACGTGCGCGCTGCGATGAAGGCCGGCATTGCGGCCGTCTGCAAGTTTGGCACGGATGGCGGCATACGTCGCATTACGGCCGGCAACTACGGCGGCAAACTCGGGCAGTTCCAGTTTCACTTGCGCGAAATAATGCAGGAAGCCGCGCCATGAGCGCGCTGACTTTCAAACTGAAGGCGCAGCCGCAGCAGCGCGTCGATCTGTCGCCGCTGACGCCAGACACACTCGCCGGTTTGTCAAACGATGCGATCGCAGCGATCGAATTGCAATCCGGCAATCGAAAAATAACGGTCGGGGACTTATTCGACATCAGCAGCGGCAGCGCTTCATCCACCGATGACGAGACAGTAAGTGTCATCATTGAAAACGGCTGCAGCAAGCTCGACTACATCGGCAACGGCATGACTCGGGGCAGCATCGTCGTGCGCGGTGATTGTGGCGCCTATGTCGCATTCAACATGCGCGGCGGCGCGCTGACCATCGAAGGCAACGTCGGCGCCTATGCTGGCTGCGGCATGAAAAGCGGCGTGCTGCGAATTGCCGGCAACGCCGGCGATTTTCTCGGCGCGGCGCTTCCCGGATTTCGTCACGGCATGGCCGGCGGCACCATCATCGTCAGCGGTTCGGCCGGCGAGCGCATCGGCGACCACATGCGCCGCGGCGCGATCCTGATCGAAGGCAATGCCGGCGACTATTGCGGATCGCGCATGCTGGCCGGCACCATCGCAGTGCTGGGCGAGGTTGGCGAACATTGCGGCTTCGGCATGAAACGCGGCACGCTGCTGCTATCGTCCAAACCACAAAAGCTATCGGCTTTGTTCAGCGATTGCGGTACGCACAATCTGAATTTCCTGCCGCTCTTGATCAAATCCTGGCGCGCCCTGCCCGGCCGCTTTGCCGAAGTACAGCCGCGCAAACGTGTTCGCCGCTACGCTGGCGATAACGCGAATGGCGGCAAGGGTGAAATCCTGGTCTGGGCAGACTGACTGCGCGAAAGGAATCGTTACTCGCTGACCTTACTCGATCAGCAGCCGCGGAAAGCGGTGCGAGCCGGGGTCAGCCGCATCCAGATCTTGCGCGCGGATCAGGCGCTCGGGCGTATCGAACGGTGCGACCAGGACCAGATTCATATCGACGTTATGCGCGATGCCTTCGATAACCGAATCCACAATACGCATCTTGTAATACACACCATTCCATGGATCGACGCTGACTTCCTGCGGCTTTTTGTGCAGAAACATCAGCGCGTATTCAAGATCGACCAGATCGTCGTCCCGAATTTCCCCGCTCGTCCGGTATGGGAAATGGCAGACATGCTGAACCGCGTTGGCAATGCACTTGAACGGCCGCATGGCCAGAAAATAATCGCCGAACGGCGCGTCGCTACGCGCTACCTTGAATGCGTAACCGCTGTTTTTGCGTTCGAAGTCCACGTGGCCGATCGCGATTTTTTCTCCCGCTGCGGTCACCAGCGAAATTTCCTTTCTGCCGCTCAAATCGGCGGCAGCGGCCGGCGATGCGCAGGCGGCCATAATGGTCACTATGCTAATTGCATATCTTATGAGTGTCACGAGGCTCTCCGCATCGGCAAGCCATCGCGAAACGGCAAAAACTCGCCGGCCTGCATGGCTGTCCAGTTTTCGTTGTCGGTCAATGCCGCGGTCGCGATGATCGCGACGCGATCGTCCGGCGTCGTGACATCGGTAAAATCGACCGTCACGTCGCGGTCGCGCAGGTGCGCAGTCGGAAACGGCGCCTGGCGAACGATATAGCACAGCTGTGTCGAGCAGTGCGCGAACAGGTATTCGCCGTTCGACAGCAGAAAATTGAATATGCCGAAACTCGAGATTTCTTTAGCCAGATCGGCGATGGCTTGCATCAGGATAGCGGCATCTGGCTCGCCGTCAGGGAACGAGCGGCACAGCGTTTGCAGGATGTAGCAGAACGCGCGCTCGCTGTCCGTGGTGCCGACCGGGCAATAGCGATTGCCGATCGCGGGCGTGAAGTCATTCAGCGTGCCGTTGTGCGCGAAAATCCAGTAGCGCCCCCACAGTTCGCGCATGAACGGATGCGTGTTTTCTAGTGCGACCGGGCCGCGCGTCGCTTTGCGGATATGGGCGACGACGTTTTTGGAATGGATCGGATAATTGCGCACGAGATCGGCGACCGGCGATTCGACTGCCGATTTCGAATCGAGAAACAGCCTGCAACCCGGCCCTTCGAAAAACGCGATGCCCCAGCCGTCGGCGTGATGATCGGTCTGGCCGCCGCGCACGCGGAAACCTTCGAACGAAAAACAGATGTCGGTCGGAACGTTGCAGTTCATTCCCAGCAGTTGGCACATAAGCTTCCCTGAAAAACGCTTCGACTCGAGCGTTGATTGCATCCCAGTATAGAGCGAACGTCCGCCGCTTTGATCATCGCCCATTGAAAACTGCCGCATAATCATGTCGAATAAAACCTTCACGCTTTCCAGCGAGCTTTACGAATACCTGTTATCGGTATCGCTGCGCGAACCCGAAATCCTGCGCGCGTTGCGCGATGAGACCGCCGGACAACGCCTGTCGCAAATGCAGATCGCGCCCGAGCAGGGCCAATTCATGGCGCTGATCGCCAGGCTCATGGGCGCCAGGCGCTGCATCGAAGTCGGCGTTTATACCGGCTACAGCTCGCTATGCATCGCGCTCGCGCTGCCTGCCGATGGCAACATAATCGCCTGCGACAACAGCGAAGAATGGACTGCGATTGCGAAACGCTACTGGCAGCAAGGCGGTGTGCGGGACAAGATCGAGTTGCGTCTCGCGCCCGCGATCGAAACGCTCGACGAGCTGCTAGCTGAAGGCAAGGCCGGGACTTTCGATCTCGCCTTCATTGACGCCGACAAAGGAAATTACTGGGCTTATTACCAGCGCTGTTTCGAATTGCTGCGCCCGGGCGGGCTGATTGCGATCGACAATACCTTATGGTCCGGCAGGGTAGCGGACGCTGCTGACCACGAGCACGAAACCGAAGTAATACGGTCGTTCAATCAACGTTTGTATCAGGATCAGCGCGTCGAACTTTCGCTGGTGCCGATCGGCGACGGGGTGACCCTCGCATTGAAAACCCGGTGACGATCCGCGTGCAATGCAGACCCATCCAGCCAGCCGACGAG
>JACMKV010000008.1 GCA_014379915.1 Burkholderiales bacterium | reverse complement strand
TCATCGAGCGTCGTCAGATCGCCGGCTTCGCGGCCTTCGGCGAGCGCCTGTATGCTGCGCCGGAGCAATTTTCCGGAGCGCGTTTTAGGCAGCAGCGTCAAAAAATGCACGTGCGACGGCCGCGCAATGCCGCCGAGCTTGGCATCGACGACCTTCATCAGCGCCTTCTCCATCGCCGCCCTGCCCGCTTCCTCCCTGGTCTGCGTTGCATCCTTGAGCACCACGAAAGCCAGCACGGCCTGGCCCTTGACTTCATCGTGGACGCCAACCACCGCAACCTCGGCGACTGCGTCATGCGAGCTGATCGCTTCCTCGATTTCGCGCGTGCCGAGACGATGGCCGGCGACGTTGATCACGTCATCGGCGCGCCCCATGATGAAGTAATAGCCGTCAGCGTCGCGCGTCGCCCAGTCGAATGTCGAATATGCGAGCCGATCGAAACTCGTGAAGTAAGTCTGCACGAAGCGCTCGTCATCGCCCCAGATCGTGGATAAACATCCTGGCGGCAACGGCGGGACGATCGCGAGCACGCCTTTTTCATCGGCGCCGACTTCCGCGCCGGTTTGTTCGTGCAACAAGCTGATCTCATAGCCGTAGGCGGCGAAGCTCGGCGAACCGAATTTGCGCGGCGTTTTTTCGACGCCCGGGACGCTTGACAGAATTGGCCAGCCGGTTTCGGTTTGCCAGTAGTTGTCGACAACTTCGACGCCCAGCGCGTCGGCTATCCAGCGCGCAGTCGGTTCGTCGAGCGGTTCGCCGGCGAGAAACAGGTATTGCAGCGAACTGACGTCATGTTTTTTGAGAAACGCGGCGTCCTGTTTTTTCAGCACGCGAATCGCCGTTGGCGAACTAAACATTACGCTGACCTGATTGTCCTCGACGATCTTCCACCAGATACCGGGGTCGGGCTGGGTTGGCAGCCCTTCGTAGACGATCGTCGCCGAGCCGTTGATGAGGGGCGCGTAAACGATGTACGAATGGCCGACCACCCAGCCGATATCGCTCGACGTAAAAAGCGTCTGCCCCGGCGCACAGCAGAAAATGTGCTTCATCGAAGCTGCCAGCGCGACGGCATAACCGCCGGTATCGCGCTGCACACCTTTCGGTTTCCCGGTGGTGCCGGAGGTGTACAGGATGTACGAAGGTGCGCTCGACTCGAGCCATTCCACCGGCACCTCAACGCCGTCGTGCTTCGCCGCCTGCTCGGCGTAATCGAGATCACGTCCGGCTGTGCGCGACATACCCTTGTCCAGTCCGCGATTGACGATCAGCACGTGTCGGGGCGGCGATTCAGCCAGACGCAGCGCTTCGTCGACCAAGGGCTTGTACGGTATGGTCTTGCCGCCGCGCATGCCGGCGTCCGCGGTGATCATCAGCTTGGGCTCGGCATCGTCGATGCGCGTTGCCAGGCTAGTCGATGCAAATCCGCCGAACACTACCGAATGGATCGCACCCAACCGCACGCAAGCGAGCATCGAGAAAACGGCTTCGGCAATCATCGGCATGTAGATCAGCACGCGGTCGCCTTTTGCAATGCCGAGATTTTTCAGCACCGCGGCGAAGCGATTGACCTCGACGTACAGTTCGCGAAACGTGTAAGTTTTCTGCTGGCCGGTCTCGGTGGAAATAAAGATCAGCGCTTTTTGATCGCCGCGGGTTTGCAGATGACGATCAACCGCGTTATGGCACAGATTGGTTTTGCCGCCAACGAACCATTTCGCGAAAGGCGGCTTGCTGTAATCGAGCACAGCCTCGAACGGCTTCTGCCATTCGATCAATTTTGCCTGCTCGCGCCAGAAGCTTTCGCGATCGGCGATCGAACTGCGATAAAAGTCTTTATATTTCATACTCCCTCCGTGTAGTCGCGAGTGTCATCCTATCGCACCTATGTCATTGCGAGGAGCAAGTCGGACGGCGAAGCAATCCCGCAATGTGTTCGCCATAAAGCCTGCTCTTTGGCATCGAGTGCAGAAACGAAGCTTGCTCGCCATGACAGTGAAACTTGCGTGACACTCACGCGGCTATTTTAACCACCGTTCTGCCCCTGACTTGCGCTTTCAACACCTTGTCGAACACCGGCGGCAAATCCGCGAAATCGATGGTCGTGGCGATATCGGCCAGGTGCCGCGGCTTCAGATCGCTCGCCAACCTTTCCCAGATTTTGCGGCGCAGCGGCATTGCGGTATAGCCTGACTCGACGCCGATCAAGCGCACGCCGCGCAAAATAAACGGCAGCACGGTTGTCTTCAATTCTATGCCGCCGGCATTGCCGAAACTGGCGATCACGCCATTTTGCTGCATGGTTCGGGTCAGCCATGCCAGCGCTTCGCCGCCGACCGAATCGAGCGCGCCTGCCCATAGCATTTTCTCGAGCGGACGCGTGCCCATTTCGACGGCGCCGCGCGACAAGATTTCGTTTGCGCCTAGGTCTTTCAGATAGCCATGCTCGTCATCCTTGCCGGTGATCGCGGTCACCTGGAAACCGAGCCCGGCGAGCATATCGATCCCGAGGCTGGCAACGCCCCCGGTAGCGCCGTTGACCACGATCTTGCCGTGCTCGGGCCTGAG
>JACMKV010000358.1 GCA_014379915.1 Burkholderiales bacterium | reverse complement strand
TGCAGCCCCGGTACTCATCTATTTTTTCTACTTTAGATTCGTGCAAATGTCGCTTTTTGTTATCGCTTGGGTAGGGTTCGTTTCGTCCAGTTGCGCGCGGAACGCGCTTTGCCTTCCGCCGTACGCGGCCCGGTGGACAGTCCGCCGTGGAATTTGCAGCGTCCGTTGCCGTAAATCGCCTTCTGCTTGCACGGCGTGCCCTTGCGCGTTTTCGCGCCACAGCGCATGTCATGGAGGTCTTCGGGAAAGTGCGGGGCCTCCGGCAATGGCGGACACGGCAACATTTCATACGCTTGCCACGCTTCAAATACCTCGTCGCATTCGCGGTTGTGCCGCTTCAACAGCTTTCGCTTTTCTGGCGTGCCGAAGTTCATTTGCTTTCCTCGTTGCCTAACCTTGTCCCTATCCCTCGCCTTTCCATTGAATTCGCTCCCTCAGCTCATCGCCAAAGGTTGGGCAATCTCGGGGTCCACGCGGAGTTCGTTTCTCAAAGAAATCAAAAAAGCGGAGTAATGGAGAGATTAACAATCAAACAACAGATAGAGCTGTCGGCAAGACACACCGTAATTTGTTCGCATTTTTGCCGTAGCTCCGTGGACTTCGAGTTGCTACTTCACGATGGTGACCTCAACAATACTTAGCTGACCCTAGACCTTATCTCGACGTTTACACGGGGTTCGTTCACGGTTATGCCTCAATGAATTCAAGCGATGCTCGATCTGGCCACCGCACCCATCTAGAAGCCCACGTAAATGCGCCTGCATCAAGTGCCACCGCCGTAGAGTTATGCAAACTCTTGTCCTTCATGTCCGCCAGCACTCCCGCCTATAGCGTTCGGTTGCGATCTGCGCCGCAGCTTCGGCTTGTTCGAGCGATAAGTTGCCGTCGTATTGAGCGATAGCCGCGCGCTCGGCATAGAACTCGGCGCAGTCCTCAGTTATGGATTCGAGCCTGGACTGCCTCAGCGCTGCCAGCAGCTCGGCCTTGTGCGCGCGAATCAGACCCCGCGCTTCATCCGTGATCGCCGCTTTGGGTTCGGCGCGTAGGCATTCGCCAGTAGCGGACAAGCGAAGTCCCATCTTTTGAAGCGAGTTCAGCAAGTCGAGTGCGCCCATCAGAACTCCTCCCAGTCGGGTTCATTGCGTTTAGGCTTTTCCTCGCATAGACCGCCGCTTTTCTCATAGGCCGCCGCACAATTTGTGTGGCGTTCTATGGATTCTATGGCGGTGTTTGGCGGTGTATGTGGCAGTCGCCACGTCCATATTCCGCCTTTGCCGAAGCCTGCTCGATTGACTTGAATGTTTAGCGCGACGCGCGCTCGCTCAATCGTGCGCCATGAGTGAGCAGCGCCATTAGCGTCAGCTCGAATCACTTTCGATGATAGTGCGCCGTTCTTGAGTAGCTCGATCAAAAACTGCTTTGCATCTTTAAGCGCACTGCGTTCCTCAGGATCGCCTTGCGACGTCATCGCTTCGTCGGCCGTCACGGTCACTGATTCCGCTCCCCATTTGATGCGCGAGGTTTCGATGTGTCCGGCAGCGCTCGGCACTTCCGCCGATTCAATGGCGAACGCCAAGCCGGTTTGGTCGTTGCCGATGTTGTTTTTCATGGGCACGAACAAGCGCCGGGTGCCGTCGCCTGCCGGGTCTTTAGCCACCAGAAAAGCAGCGCGTGATGCAGCGACGAATGCAAGCGATCCTTGTACCCGCATAAGCGCATCGCTGCCCCCGGCTTTATTCAAATGGGACACACAGACAACCGCCACGCCATGTCTCGCCGCGAGTTCAGACAGCGGCGCGATGAGTGCTCGAATCTCGGCGTTCTTGTGCGAATCGCAGTCACCCAGGTAGGCCGTTACCGGGTCGATGACGATCAGCGCCGCGTCGCCTACTTCAATCAGCAACGTTTCAAGCTTCGCCAGATCGTTTTTGAGATTGAATGCGCGGCGCACTTCCGCGCCGTCTGCGGTATAGCTTTCGACCACAGCATCAAGAACGAAAACGCGGTTCAAGTCAGCCCCGACAGCTTCGAGTCGCGGCCGTATCGTGTCCGCCGCGTCATCCTCTGCGGATAAGAAGATGACGTTACCTTGCGTGCAACGCGTTCGATCTACCGGCCACAAGCCGCCGGTTGAAACGATGGCGGCCATGCTCGCCGTGAGTTGAGATTTTCCCAATCCGGGATTGCCCGCGATCATGGATACCTTGCCGCGTGCAATGCGTCCTTGCCACAGCCAGCGAATCGGCTGCGCCTGCACGTCGGACACGCGACGGTAGGTAACGCGTAGCGCACCGGCAGTGCCGGTCGCAGCGTTTTGTTCGCCCGGTCGATTTCCATTTGCTGTAGCGCGTCCTGCGCGACTTTCTCGCGGACCGTCGAGCAACTCCCGCACGTCCTGCCAGCGATAATCCACGCAGCTGGCGTGCTGGCATTTGAAGCCGAGTTCGCCCCCTGCCTTTTGGAATATCGCCGCTTCGCCGCAACCGTGGTCGGCATTAAACGGACAATGATCGAGCTTGAAGCGCTCCCTGCCTTCATGCATGTCCTGCCGGTAGCCGATGCCAAGTCTGGTTAGGAAATCGAGTAAATCGAATGCGGGATAGTTACCGCGTCTTTTCGCTGCCGGCAGCTTGGCGGGAGCGACTGGAACCAGCGCGCGCAATTGTTCAATAGTGACGACGGCATTGCGTTCCGGTGCATTGATGATGCGCGACAGACGCCACGGCGCGAGTGGGATATGATCGCCTTTGTTTGCGACCACACCGTACAACTTCGTTATCCTCGCGGCGTTGAAAACGGACTGGTCGAGCTTGGTGTCGTCGTCGTCGAAGCGCTCTGCCACTGTGCCCAAAACGCCCTTAATCAGATCCCGGTTCGCCTCATCGTTCAGCAGGTCGACAGGGTAGAGCAAGTGCACGCCGTTGCCGCTTTCGGCTACCACTGGTTCCGGCCATCCTTCGCCAACGCACTATCTGAAATCGCAGAAGCGCTGGAAAAACGCACGAAATAGAGTGGCCAATACCTAATTAGGAATCGGGTTTACCTAATTAGGCCTATCGATAATTCAATTCGTCCAAAATTGCTTCGTTCTATCTCAGACCGAGGCAATCAATGTCAGACGCATACTCGCTTCCCGAAACCGGCTATGTCCGGCTTCCCGCGATTCTCAAGGTTTTCCCGGTAGGCAAAAGCACCTGGTGGGAGGGCGTCCGAAGCGGGCGCTACCCAAAGTCCGTAAAGCTGGGCGCGCGAACCACAGCTTGGCGTGCCGAGGATATAAGGGCGCTGATCGAAGCCGCCGGTAAGTGAGGCGGCCATGACGCCAAAAGCAAAGGCCGCCGGGCTGGGAACCCGAACGGCCTTCAGAACTGCACACGAAACCCATCATAGCGCGCGGCCG
>JACMKV010000357.1 GCA_014379915.1 Burkholderiales bacterium | reverse complement strand
GCTCGACTGCGCTGCGCAGTTCTCCGAGCAACGAAAGGCGGCCGGCGGTATGTTCGTCGTGCCGGGGATCGTAGACCGCAATACCGATGCCATTGCGTTTCGCCGCGTACATCGCGACGTCGGCTTTGCGCATCAACGCGCTCGCATCCAACCCGTGCTCGGGGCACGATGCGATGCCGATGCTGGCTCTGCTGTCGACGATCTGGCCTTCGATGGCGAACGGCTGCTCCAGGGCTTGTATGATGCGATAAGCGACGGTTTGCGCGACTGCGACGTCGTCGGTCGGCAGCAACATCGCGAACTCGTCGCCGCCAAGTCGCGCGATGGTGTCCGAATCGCGCAACAATACCGCACTCAAACGGTCGGCGACCTGCCGCAGCAGCAAATCGCCGGTATGATGACCGAGTGTGTCGTTGACGTTTTTGAAGTTGTCGAGATCCATCATCAAAACCGACATCGGCGTCTGCTTGCGTTTGGCGGTGACGACTGCTTGCTGCATGCGATCATTGAACAGTACGCGATTGGGCAAGCCGGTCAGCGCATCCTTGTACACAAGCTTGCTTATTTCGACGATATCCTTGCGCATATCGTCGAAAGCAGCGGCAAGCACATCGGTCTCTTCCCACTGTTCGTCTTTGGCAGCGTTGGCATAGGTGCCCTGTTTGATGGCGCGCGCTATTCCGGCGAGCTTGGCGATCGGCTTCATTGCGCTGCGTGCAATCCACAGGCTACCGATCATGCAAATCGCCGTGCCGATAAAGCCCACCAGGAGAATCGTGTCTTCCAGGTCATCGAAGAAAGTCCGCAGCGCCTGCGACTCCGAACGTTGCAGCACCGCAATCGCGATCTCGTTGGCAAGCGGCGGCAGCGGCAGCGGCGTGACGTGCGAAGTGTATTCGTTGCCGGACAAACCACCGGCATCGTCACCGATCGAAAAGTTGGCCATCGACGCGAGCAGCGCATTCTGCTGATTTTGGGGAAGCGTCGAGGCCGACAGGCTCCAGGCTTCACCTTTTCGTTTATGCGCGAAGCTGATCTGCAATGATGACAATTCTGCGAGATCGCCGGCCGCAGCTGTGTCGATCGCGAAGCCCATCGCGACCCAGGCAATGGGTAATGGCGCCAGCACCGGCACGACGACTACCTGATAAAGGCCATCATCGATGACCAGCACCGTCGAAGTGTGGCCTTGCGCGGCTGCTTGCTCGATTAAAACCGGGTAGGGGAAGGACTTGCCTTCCTGCTCGGGGTGACGGGTATGGGCGAGCAACACATTTTTCGGGCCTATCAACATCACCAGATTGGCGCCAATGCGATTGCCGTGGTTGCTCAGTACCGAATCTACTGTCTCGTGATCGAACTTCGCGATCGCTTCGCGAAAGCCGAAGTCCGACGCCAGCACCCGGGAAGCTTGGGTTAGTCGCTGATTGCGCTGCTCAAGCATGCGCTGAAAAATTCGCTCGCCACCCTCCAGATTTTCGACCAGCGCATTTCCGGCGTGCTCGGTTATCGCGCGGTCGATCAATGCGAAGCCGGCAAGCTGTACGCTGGCCAGAAAAAGTACAAATAACGCGAGGATATGGCTTCGTAGACTTTTGATTTTCACGGCTGGTCCTTAACCCATCATTGGGTAGTTTGCCGTTACTACTTGAGCAAGCTGTATGCCCGGACCAAGCTACGTTCGCGTATTGTTTTTTAGTGGAATTAGAGACTTGCGACAGGATTTGCGCGTTGAAGTTAAGACAAGCTGCCAGGATTTCGACGAACCCAGCGCGAAGGAGCCAAACGCGCAAAACGAGCACGCTATCGGGGTAACGATATCCCTTTTCATCAAAGCAAGAATGCGCAAGAGTTCGTTCTTTTCGCGCGTGCCGACGCCGTGTGCATCGAGCGCCTGGCGTAATTCTTCGGCCAGTAAAGTTGAATTCGCCTTCGCGATATTCAGCCCCTTGTGCGCGTTTGCATGTTATCGCCGCCGTAGGTGCAGGGTCCGTTAGTCAAGCTGTAAATTTGTTCGACGATGCTTTGTGTCAGGTTTTTGAGGTTGACTTCATCGAACGACTGTTTCGATCTCGGGTTGGCTGCGACCGATCGACGACATCGCTGACGACTGCGCTAACCACCGGATGGCCGCCAAGCCGTTCGTAAAGGCTGTTGTCAGGTCCGGAGGGGCGGTCGAGCAGCCGTGCAAAAAAACCAGCAGGCAGGCGCCCGCGATTAGAGCGCTTGCGCGGCGTTGCCGGTTTAATCTACCCTTTGCCTTCATCGCTTGGCGGAACCGGCGGTCGTCGTTCCAGCACAAACGCATTTGCGATTTCGACTTTGTACCCAGGCTGCTCGGCGCCAAACGCGGCCCACGTCACCGATGTCTAGAGTGCCGCAACCGAGCCGAAGAAACGTGCCGCTGAACGAAGCTGTGCGCCAGCAAAGCCAATCAGCTGGGATTGCTGGGATTCGGCGGTAAAAAGGCCACCTCGGCAATATCGCCGACAAGCCGGATCAGAAAGAACCCGATATTTCGCTGCAGGCGAGCTATTGATTCAAATCAACGGGCCGGCACGGGCCGCGGGGCGGCGGCACGCAGCAGTTTCGACTCTCTTGCGTGCTTCAATACGGCGCTGTGAAGCGGATCGGACGGCGGCATTGAATGGCGCGTCCCATCGGGTTGACCTCAATCTTTCACTCAGTTTTCAGTAAACTGCTTCGCAAATCCTGAGCTTCGCACGACTTGCAAATGAACGAAATCTGCAAAGGGAATTCGCCGTGAACAGAAGCGACACCGACCTGCACGACTGGCGCGCACGCGCCCTCCATATCGAAAGTGAAATCGGCAAGGCCGTGGTCGGCCAGGAAAGCGCCGTTCGCCAGATCACGGCAGCGCTGTTTGCGCGCGGCCATGTTTTGCTTGAAGGCAGCGTCGGCGTCGGCAAAACCATCTTGCTGCGCGCATTTGCTCGCGCGATCGGCGGCGCTTATGCGCGCGTCGAAGGCACCGTCGATCTGATGCCAAATGAGCTCCTGTACCACACTTATATCGATCAAAACGGCAAGCCGCGCGTCGAGCCCGGACCGCTGCTGAAAAATGGCGAGGCGCTCTCGATATTTTTTTTCAACGAGATGAATCGCGCGCGGCCGCAAGTCCACGCCTTGCTGCTGCGCGTGATGGCGGAGCGCAGCGCCTCAGCCTTTGCCCGCGATTATTATTTCCCGCATTTGACCGTTTTCGCCGATCGCAATCGCGTCGAAAAAGAGGAAACGTTCGAAATCTCGTCGGCCGCGCGCGATCGTTTCCTGATGGAAATCAGTATCGAAACGCCCGACGATCCAACTATCCAGCGTGCGTTGATAACCGACCCTGCGTTCCACGATGTCGATGCGCTGATCGCCCGCGTAGCACCCGATATCGTCAATTACCAGGCTTTGAATGCGATTGCAGCGACGATTCAGAACGAGCTTCAGGTCAGCGAAAGTCTGCAAAACTACGTTTATGAATTGTGGCAGGCAACGCGCAATCCGGGCGCCTATGGCGTCGTCATAAACGGCGTGCAGATCAACGCGCTGATGCTGGCCGGCGCCAGCCCGCGTGGTATCAGCCAGCTGCTGCGCGCCGCTCGCGTGATCGCGTGGCTCAAAGACCGGTATTTCGTGGCGCCCGAGGACGTGCAGGACGTCTTTTTCGAAACCGTTGCGCATCGCGTGTTCTTCAATCCGGTCTATGAACTACGACGCGCCGAATTAGCACACGAGCTGTTGAGGCAGATACTGAACAAAGTTGCAGCGCCGTGAAGGTAGGGCCAAGGTCAGGGTCGGATCGAGGATTGGGATGGAGAAATCGGCGGGGATCTGGAAGCGGGGATCGAGGATTGAGACCGGGATTGAGTGCAGGCTTTACTGACCCCTGACCCCTAAATCCATGCGCGAGTTTCATTACAGAATCGGCTGGCGGGTATACGGACATCGGCCGGGATTCCATCGCAGCGCTGGCGCCGGGCCGGGAATCGAATTCCACGGCCACGCCGCTTTGTTCGACCTGCCTGATGCGCGCAAACTCGACCTCCATGCGACGCTGCGCGATCCGTTCGGCTTGTGGCAAGTGCGCGTGCATCGCCAACGCGCCAGCATTCCGGTCATTCTGCTCGCAGATCTGTCAGCTTCGATGGGCGCTTTGACAGGCGGCGCCGCCAGCAAGATGCGGGTGCTCGCCGATTTCACCGCATCGTTGGCGTATTCGGCGCACCGCACTGGCGATGCTTTCGGATTCATCGGCTGCGACGAAGTGATGCGTGACGACTACCGTTTGCCATTTACGCGCGTGCGAGGCGCCGGCATCGCGCTCGCCGAGAAACTGCGCGCATTGCAACCATCCGGCCGCACGGCCGGCGCTTTGCTCGATGCGGCAGTCGCGCTGACGGAGCGCCGCTCGCTGGTTTTTCTGGCGTCCGATTTTCACTTTCCGCTGGTCTTGCTAGAGCAGGTTTTGCACGCGCTGGCCCGCCATGAAGTCGTGCCCGTCGTGATCTGGGATAAGGCCGAACTGCAACCGGTTACACGTTTCGGCCTGGCGTCGATCCGCGACAGCGAGACAGGCGGCCGGCGCACGCTGCTGTTGCGAAAAAAGCTGCGAGAACGCATCAATGAAGCCTATGCCGCGCGCCGCGCGGCCTTGTCTGCCGCGTTCATTCAGCACGCGGTGCGCCCGGTTTATTTCAGCGGCGATTTCGACGAAGACCAGATGACCGCGCACTTTCACGGCGCACTCGCGCCGACGGCATGATGCGCGTTCGCGGAATTGCATTCGGCATTCTGATTTTGCTTTGCCTGGTCGTCGGGACGCGGCTGCCGGCGGCAGCCGAACAAAACGTAACTGGCGAAACGGCGACGCCCGTGACCGGGCCCGTTGCAACCGCGGCGGAAACCGCCAGTACCGAAACGGGTGGGGATCCCGCTTATATCTTTTTGAGCGAGCCGCGGCCTTTCGGTTACGTGATCGGCGACCTAGTCGAACGCAGTATCACCATGGTTGTCGCCGAGCCGGCCCGGCTGCAAGCCGATGCGATTCCCAAAGTGGGCCGCTACGACGCCTGGCTGGAGCTGCGCAAGGTGGATCTGGTTTCGCACGAGGATAGCCAATCGACGCGCTACCGGCTGACGCTGACCTACCAGATCATGAACGTCGTGCCCGAGGTGCAATCGATCGAACTGCCGCCCTTGAAGCTTAGCTTTGACGGCGCGCAGTCGTTCACCCGCGAGATCACAAGTTGGCCGATCACCGTCGCGCCGCTGACACCTGAATTCGTGCTGGCGCGCGCTGGGCTCGAAGCGCTGCGTCCCGATCGCGCACCGTCGCTGATGGATACCAGCGCGCATCGTCTGCGCTTGTGGCTGTATGCGGCGCTGTTCTTCATCGTGCTGTCGACCTACGCGTATTCGCGCCTGGGCGCAGCATGGCTCGTCCGCAAACCGTTCGCGCGCGCTTGCCGCGAAATCAGCAAACTGGAGTCAAGTCGGTCGCGAGACGCGTATCGTGCCGCCTTGCGCGCCATGCACCGCGCTTTCGATGAAACGAACGGCGCAACATTATTTTCCGAACGCGTCGCAGTATTCCTGGACAAGCACTCGCGCTTCGCCGCTTTGCGGGTCGAGATCGAACAGTTTTTTGCGCTGTCGCGCGATGAATTTTTCGGCGGCAGCGAAGCTTCGCATGCATCGCCGCGAAAACCCGATGCCGCATCGAAAGTGTTTCTGCAATCGTTTTGCCGCGCCATGCGCGAACGCGAGGCGGCACGCGGCGATGTGTCGCACGCGGCATGAACGTCGAATTCGCCGAGCCGTGGGCATTCGTGCTGTTGCCGCTGGCGTTGCTTCCCTTGCTCGTACGCGGCCCTGCGATCAACTATCCGTGGCTTGCACTGCTGCCGCGAGACTGGGTATCGGAAGCGCTGGCGTGGGCGCTGCGGCTGGCCGCTGCTGCTGCCATCGCCGGCGCCGTGGTCGGGCTGGCTGAGCCCTATCGCGCGGAAGTCTCGGTCGAGCGCATCGGGCAGGGCGCGCACGTTGTGCTGTTGCTCGATCGCAGCCGAAGCATGGACCAATCGTTCGGCGCCAGTCCCGGGACCCACGTCCTCGACGGCCGCCGCGAATCGAAAAACAGTGTCGCGCGCAGGTTGCTCGCGGAATTCGCCGCGAGTCGCGAGCAGGATTTATTCGGCATGCTCGTGTTCAGCACGTTTCCGCTGCCGATACTCGATTTCACACAGAAACAGGAAGTCATACAGGCGGCGATTGCGGCCGGCGGGATCGGCCGCGGTCTCGCCGATACCGATGTCGGCCGCGGACTCGAAGCCGCACTTTCGTACTTCGAGGATCTGCCGTATACCGGTTCACGCATCATTTTGCTGGTGTCGGATGGTGGCGCGCACATCGATCCGGAGACGCGTCAGCGCATCCAGAATCTGCTGCGGCGCTATCGCGTTGCGCTGTACTGGATTTACATACGATCGTTTCGCAGTCCCGGCCTGCTGCAGGGCGAAGCGGCGACGGCGGGCACGGCGGATTCGGTGCCAGAACACTTTCTGCATCGATTTTTTCTCGGCATGGGTACGCCGTATCGCGCTTATGAAGCTGAAAATCCGGAAGCGCTGCGGCGCGCGATCGAAGACGTCGGCGGGCTCGAGAATTTTCCGATCGCGATCACCGACGTGTTGCCGCGGCGCGATTTTGCCGGCTTTTGCTATGTGGCGGCGCTCGCGTTCGCGATCGTTTTGCTGATCGCTCGGTTCCTCGAGATCAGGCGATGGGCGTGATTCGTCCTCGATGGTTAGCGGTTTTGCTCGCGGCACTCGCGATCGCGAGTGCTGTCGACGGCCTTCTGCTGTGGCAGGCGCAGCAGTGGAATCGGGTGATTGCCGGCGGTGTAACGGAAGCCGGCGAAATGGCGGCCGGCGCGCTGCCGCCCGAAGCAGGTTTCGCCGAAGCGTATCGCGCCGGGCGCGCGGGCGACCTGCAAACTGCGCTCAATCTCTACAAGCGCGTCGAACAGTCGGATTCGCTGGAGTTGTCGCTGGCCGCGCGCTACAACAGCGGCAATCTCTACCTCGAGGAAGCCCTCGAGCTGCGCGATAGTGATGGCGAAAAAAATGCGTTGCCGATGGCCGAGCTGGCCAAGGAAAGTTACCGCGGCGTGCTGCGCCGGGACAGCCGGTACTGGGACGCGAAATACAATCTCGAACGGGCGTTGCGCGCATTTCCCGACTCCGCTGCACAAAGCGGCTTGGAGCCGCCGGAGCAAGCCGAGCGCGCGATTACGACCATGCGCGGCTTCACGTTGGGTCTGCCTTAAGGTCCGCCCTGAGGTCCGCCCTGAAGTCCACCTTAAGCCTCGCACGGAACGTCAGCGTTCGCACGCTGCTTCTGTTGCTGGCCTGCGCCGCGCTCGCAATCGCCGTAATCGATCCTCATGTCGAACGCGAGCAACCCGTGCTCGACTTGATCGTCGCCATCGACATAACGCAGAGCATGAACACGCGCGATTACCGGATGAATGGGCAAGCAGCAAGCCGGCTTGCCTATGCCAAACAGGCGCTCGCCGGATTGCTGCGCGAATTGCCGTGCGGTACGCGGATAGGCTGGGCGATCTTCAACGAATACCGTTCATTCCTGCTGTTTACACCGGTCGAAGCGTGCGCGAACTATCGCGAGCTGGCGGCGACCTTGGCCAATATCGACGGACGCATGGCCTGGGCCGGCGCCAGCGAAATCGCGAAAGGCCTTTATTCGGGTTTGTTGCTCGCAAGGGAGCTGCAAGGACGGCCGGACCTGGTGTTCATGACCGACGGCCATGAAGCGCCGCCGATCAATCCGCGCTATCGCCCCGAATTTACCGGCACGCCCGGCGAGGTCCACGGCATGATATTCGGCCTTGGCGGCGACACGCTGCTGCCGATTCCGAAATTCGATGCGGACGGCAATTCGCTCGGCGTCTGGGAGGCCGACGAGGTACTACAGACGGATCGGCGCAGCATGGGGCGGGGCGGCAGCGTTGAGGGCGAGGCGATGGTCGAAAGCGGCGGGGGTCCGCTGCCCAGCTGGATGCCTCCAGCGGGACGAGAGCATTGGTCGTCGTTGCGCGAGGAATATCTGCAAGTGCTGGCGAGCGAGACAGGGTTGGGTTATCAGCGCTTGACTGCGGATAGTGGGTTGAAGCAAAGCCTGGCGCCGTTGCTTCGGCCAGCCGTCATCGAGACTGGTTTGCGGCGAGAATTCGGACTGGCTGCGTTACTGTTGCTGGTCGCCGGCCAGATTCGATGGCCCGCCCAAAACGGTG
Organism: Burkholderiales bacterium; assembly: GCA_014379915.1. Lineage (GTDB taxonomy): Bacteria > Pseudomonadota > Gammaproteobacteria > Burkholderiales > JACMKV01 > JACMKV01. The sequence continues at coordinate 3,271 of JACMKV010000357.1, read as the reverse complement.
TTCCTTCGAAGCGGTTCAGCCGATGGCTATTTGGGACTTAACAGGCCGTTGAAAACGTAGCGAGCGCAGCCAAGACGAGGCGCGGAGGACCGAGAAAGCGGAAAGCGGCTGTGACACGGAGGCGCGCAGCGCTTGGAGCGGGAACAGCCGCTTGCCGCCGCTCCCGCACCCAGCCCTTCGGGGAACCGTGGTGCGGCGGCATGCGAATACATGAGCATTTTGAGGCCCTGAATAACGAAGTATTGGCAAACGCAGTAGTTTTTCAACCCTGTTAAGCCGTCGCGTCGTATTTCAGGTACTTGAATCGGGCATCGTCATTCGGCGTGCCATCGAGCGCGCCGCCTTCCTTGGCGGGCTGCCACTGAATCACGCTTTCGATCTTCAGCGCGAGCTCGAAATCCTTGTCGGTAATGCCTTTGGCCGCATGGTTGGTCAGCTTGACGATCACAAAGGCATAGGAGACGGTCAGGTCAGGATGATGCCACGCGGCTTCGGCGAGATGACCGACGGTGTTGACTACCATCAAGGTTGCCTTCCAGCCGCTGGTTCTATATTTGCGCCGAATCCAGCCGTCTTCGAAATACCAGTGCGGCAAGTCGCGCGCCAAGCGTTCCCGGATTGCCTCTTCGGAATAAACTTTCTCTTCTTTGCGCTCCATGTTCGCGCTCCGGATCAAAATGCTAGAGTTACTAGGGTATTGCGTTTGCATTATTCATACAAATGCGGACGCTCCTGTCATCACGCGCTTTCATGCCACAAGCTGTTCAAGCCGCCGATGAAACGTGCCGTTTCTGACACAGTTTGTAACGCTTTCACGCAACCATAATCGCCTGAAAAGTTGGCGCTTTCCCTGCCGTCCACGGCCTGAATTTTTTCCTTGTAACGGGTATAAGATGTGCTATATTCAGTGTAGGTAATTCAACGATTACCTTCCCTCTTTTAGTTGTTCTCCGATCCATCCGGATCAAAAAAAGGGGTCGAAATTAAAAAACGTAGTTTTATTCAAGACTCATAGGAGGAAGTTTATATGAGGATCAAATCGAAGCTCCTACCGCTCGTGCTGTCTCTGGCTTTGCCAGGCGCGGCATTGGCCACGGAGGATTTAACCAAGCTGATTAATGAGCCGAGCAACTGGGCCATGCAGGCAGGTAACTATGCCAATCAGCGGTATTCGGAACTGAAGCAAATCAACAAATCCAACGTTAAAGATCTGCAAGTCGCATGGACCTTCTCAACCGGAGTACTGCGTGGCCACGAAGGCGGCCCCCTGGTAATCGGAGACACGCTTTACATCCATTCCGCGTTCCCGAACAAAGTGTTCGCGATCAACTTGGCCGACCAGACGATCAAGTGGAAGTATGAACCGAAGCAAGACCCAAGCGTTATTCCGGTGATGTGCTGCGATACGGTTAACCGCGGTGTTGCGTATGCCGATGGCAAGGTATTCCTGCAGCAAGCCGATACCAACCTGGTTGCCCTCGATGCCAAGTCCGGTAAGGAACTCTGGAAAACCAAGAACGGCGAAGGCAATAGCGATCCGAAATCCGGTGGCACCAACACCAACGCACCTCATGTATTCAAGGACAAAGTCATCACGGGTATTTCCGGCGGTGAGTTTGGCGTGCGCGGTTTCGTAGCGGCTTACGACATCAACAGCGGCAAGCAAGTTTGGAAAGGTTACAGCGTGGGTCCGGATGAAGAGATGCTGATCGATCCGGAAAAAACGACCTCGATGTTGAAGCCGGTCGGCAAGGATTCTTCGCTGAAAACCTGGAAGGGCGATCAGTGGAAAATCGGCGGCGGCACGACATGGGGCTGGTATAGCTACGATCCGAAACTCAATCTGATGTACTACGGATCGGGCAACCCGAGCACGTGGAATCCGGCGCAACGTCCTGGCGACAACAAATGGTCGATGACCATCTGGGCGCGGGATGTCGACACTGGCAAAGCGAAGTGGGTTTATCAAATGACTCCGTTCGATGAGTGGGATTTCGACGGCATCAACGAGATGATTCTGTCGACCCAGAAGGTTGGCGGCGGCGATCGTGATGTCCTCGTCCACTTCGATCGTAACGGCTTCGGCTACACCCTGGATCGCAAGACCGGCGAATTGCTGGTTGCGCAGAAGTTCGATCCGAAAGTCAACTGGGCGACCCACGTTGACATGAAGACCGGACGTCCGCAGGTCGTATCCAAGTACAGCACCGCGCAGAACGGTCCGGACGTCAACACCAAAGGCGTATGCCCGGCGGCGTTGGGTTCCAAAGACCAGCAGCCGGCGTCGTACTCGCCGAAGACCAAGCTGCACTATGTTCCGACCAACCACGTCTGCATGGACTACGAGCCGTTCAAGGTCGAGTACACCGCAGGTCAACCGTATGTAGGCGCAACGCTGTCGATGTACCCGGCGCCTGGCAGTCACGGCGGCATGGGAAACTTCATCGCTTGGGATGCTTCTACCGGCAAGATCGTCAAGTCCAAGCCGGAGAAGTTCTCGGTATGGAGCGGTGTGCTTTCCACGGCCGGTGACATCGCTTGCTATGGCACCTTGGAAGGCTATGTGAAGTGCGTGGGCACCGACGATATCACCAAGGAACTGTACAAGTTCAAAACCCCGTCCGGCATTATCGGCAACCTCAATACCTGGGAGTTCAAGGGTAAGCAGTATATCGGTGTGCTGTCCGGCATCGGCGGTTGGGCCGGCATCGGCTTGGCCGCGGGTCTTGAAAAAGACACCGATGGTTTGGGCGCGGTCGGTGGTTACAAGGAGCTCGCGAAGTATACGGAACTCGGCGGTGTGATGACCGTGTTCGCCTTGCCCGGCAACCCGAAATAGTCGGAGCAAAGCAGCACCGGTAGTTAAACTATAAAACTGACATCTTGACTAACGTTGGGATGTCAGTTTTTTTCGCCCTTTTTCCCGGGATTTAAACGATGAAAACTAATACGTTACGCGCAAGTTTGCTGTTAGCCATCTTGTCCTCCGCATGCGCCGATCAAAACGCGGACAAAGGCAAACCCCAGGTTACCAAAGAGACCGAAACTGAAGTTGTCAAATCCCCCGCCGTGAAGAATACCGAAGCGGAAAAATCGATGGCGGTAGCGCAAGCTTCGAAAGGCGAGGCCGCTGCTCCCAAGGCCGATCCGGCTGCTCCTGCGGCCGGCGCTGCTGCTCCCAAAGCCGATGCTCCCAAAGCCGATGCTCCCAAAGCCGATGCTGCTCCTGCGGCCGGCGCTGCTGCTCCCAAAGCCGATGCTGCTCCTGCGG
>JACMKV010000356.1 GCA_014379915.1 Burkholderiales bacterium | reverse complement strand
CGATCCTGCCCCGCGAATCGCTGCTGACGCGAAGCGAGGATCGCCGGCCGCACGAAACCGACGGCTTGTCGGCGTACCGCGAACTGCCGATCCTGGTCGCGCTGCCGGAAACCGAAGCGAACAAGCCCGATGAATTGCACGCGAGAACTTGCCCGCGCTGCTGCACGCGGCGCCGCCGCCGATCCGGAAATCATCGCGTTTCATTCGCCGTGCGCCTTGCAGCATGGCCTGAAGATTCGCGGTGTCGTCGAAAATCTGCTGATGGCGTGCGATTTCAGGCTCAGCCATGTCAGCGATGGCCATCTATGCTGCGGCTCGGCCGGAACCTATTCGCTGCTCCAGCCTGAGCTTTCGACGCGGCTGCTGGCGAACAAGATCGCAGCGCTCGAAGCCGGTCAGCCGCGGCAAATCGTCACCGCCAACATCGGCTGCCTGCTGCAGTTGCAAAGCGCGGCCCGCCGGCCGGTCAAGCACTGGATTGAATTGCTGGACGAGCGGATGAACGGCCAGCCTTGAATGCCGAATGTGAGCGAACCTGTGGAGGTTTATCAGAACTGCGCCCGCGCATGGAACGTCACTTTACCGGAACGACAATCTTGTCGTTGGGCGTCAGGTCAGGTCACACAGTGAACGCTCATTACGTCCTCAAAGCTGAAACCGGCTACTACAACTCATCGCCCGATGCGTTCCGCCTATGGGCGAAGCATTACTACCAGTGCCGCCTGTCATTTCAGTACTCTGACCCATTTTCGCCCGTCCCGTACTTCTTGCTTTGCCGTGCAATCGAGCTTCAGTTCAAAGCAGTCCACCTTGAAGTGCAACGTCAGGCTCAGGTCAAAAAGTCGTTTGGACACAACCTGGTCAAGTCCTACAGTGCCCTGCCAGCTGCCTATCAAACACTCTCGCCAGAACAGTTCTCGTTGCTTGACCGCGCCAACAAGATATACAGCAGTAAGGGGTTCGAGTACATGAACGTGGGTGACGCACTGCGCGGCTTCTCCAACTTTCCCGACCTACAAGCGTTGGACGCACTAACCGAGGCACTGCTCGGAAGATGACGTGTAAAACTTCATCGACCGGACCCGCAAGTTGGCTGCCCGGCGCTAGTCGATAACCGGTTCGCGATCGAGCACCGGCAAATCGCTTCTGGGAAGCTGCTTCTGATTTAACGGGCAGTATTTTGCCTCGAACGATTTATCGTTTATCCATTGATAGATCGCATCGAGCGCCTGGGTTTCGGTGCGGAAGAAATGTTGCGCGCCGATCAGCGCGAAAAGTTTGGTGTCCTCCATAACGCGTATCACCTGGCGCTTGATGCCGGAAAAAACCAGCGTGATATCGCTTTCCTGCAAACGCAGCACCAGGTGGCGTATGACTTCCTCGCCGGACGCATCGATTTCGTTGATGCCCTCGCCGACGACCAGAACAAAACGCGCCTTCGGGTGGCTGGCTACGGCTGCGAGAATCGCGTCTTCGAAATACGGCACGTTGGCGAAATACAGTGAGCCATCGAAGCGTATGGCGATGATGAATTCGCTGGTCGCGAGATTATGTTCCTTGGCGTCGCGCAGCGTGCCGTCGGGGTGACGGCCGAGCAGCGCAACGCGGGGCTTCATGGTGCGAAACAGATACAGCACAATCGACAGGCCGGCGCCGACCAGAATGCCGCGGTCGATACCCGGCGCAAAACTCAGGGTTGCGATGAACGTGACGACCGAAGCGATGCCGTCGTGCCGATGCGCATGCCACGCGTGCTTCATGGCGCCGAAATCGATCAAGCCGGCGACGGCGATGACGATGATTACCGCCAGCGTTGCATGCGGCAGGTGATAGAGCAGCGGCGTGAATAACAGCAATGTGATCAGCACCAGCAAGCCGCTGAAAACCGATGACAAACCGGTGATAGCACCCGCGTTCAGATTGATCGCCGAGCGCGTGAACGAACCGCTGACCGGAAACGAGTGGCTGATGCTGCCGACGATGTTCGCCAGCCCCTGACCAATCAATTCCTGATTCGGATTGATGCGCGCGCGCGTTTTCGCCGCCATCGCATTGGCGATCGAAATCGCTTCCATGAAGCCGACCAGCGTGATGATCAGCGCGGAGGGCAGCAGCGTGACCAGCGTATCCCAGCCGAACTGCGGCACCTGGAACTCCGGCAAGCCGGGCGGAATCGCGCCGACGACGTCACCGCCGCCGACCAGCACCAGCTCGTTGTCGGAAACATTTTTGATGCGCCAGCGGTGGCCGTCGTTTTGCACGCCGGGCGGCGCATGACCCTGAATGTACAACGAGCCGGGCGTATTGTTCGCGCCGGGCACGCGTTCGAAGACGAGTTTGCGGACTGCGCGGCTACGCGTGCGCAAATCGTCCTCTATACTTTTCCTT
>JACMKV010000007.1 GCA_014379915.1 Burkholderiales bacterium | reverse complement strand
CATTGACGATTTGGCAGCGCTGATCGGGGGTTTGCAAACCAGCGAGGGCGTATAGTGTCCTGAGTTGCTGGTTCGCGGAACAATCAGGATGACCCTTGGGGGTTGGCAATGAAAAGTGCCGCAATCGGCGCCAGACAGGACGCGAACCAACAGCCGGCGCGAACCACAGCCAGGTTGTACACCTGGCGAGCTCATTGATCGTAATTCGCAACGCGGCATGGCGGCGATTCTCGGCATCTTTTCTGTAGCGACACGCAACTCAGACACTTAGTCGTAGCGGATACGTTTGGCCAGATCGGCGGGAAGCCAGGGCTTGACGCCCGCGGCGGCGACTTCGAGCGGCGCCGATAACATCGCATTGCGCCAGATCGGCAACCGCGGCAACGCGGTCAGCCCGGAAATCACCACGCCTATCATCACGATCAACCCGCCGCGCGCGACGCCGAAGGCCGCGCCGAGACCGCGATCGGCCAAACCCAAACCTTCTTTGCCGCCTATCAGTTTCACAACCAGGATTGCAATCAATTTGGTGGCCAATAATGTGAGCACGAATAATACGACAAAACTCGCAAAGAAACGCAGCGATACGTTGACGATATCCGCCGGCATTAGCGGTGCGAATGGAACTGCGAACGATCGGGCGACGCAGAACGCGGCGATCCAGCCGCCCAGCGCAAGAATCTCGCGCACGAACCCTCGCGCGATACCGATCAGAACCGAGAAAGCGATGATCGCCAGTACGACATAATCAAAGGCAGTCATCGCTGCGAGAAAACCTGCAACATTCGGCAGCCCGGCGGTAAGACAACGAAATCGGGCGAAATTTTCACTTCAGGCGGTTTGACCGGCTGTTGAAAAACGTAGCGAGCGCAGCGCGCGCCGGAGGGAGGAGCAAGATTCCACGCCGGCAGGCGTGGATGCGACCCCGAAGGCGCGCACAGCGACCGCTATTCATCCGGCGCTTGGCATCCCGCGCTTCGCGGTCGCATCCCCCTAAAGGGCCCCTGCTCCGCGCTGCGCGGGCGCACGAGGAGCCGCGGGCCGAGAAAGCGGAATGTACACGGTAGAACATGAGCATTTTGAGGCCCTGAGCAACGAAGTATTGGCAAGCGCAGCAGTTTTCTACAGCCTGTAATGGCTAGGGACTCACGATGCCGGAAAAACCCAACGCCTTCAGGTTGCCGCGCGCTTGTTCGGCCGCTTCACGTGTGGCAAAAGGCCCGACGCGTACCCGCGTACGCTTGCCCTGTTTGGTTTCAACGACCTCGGTATACGATTTGACGCCGTTCGCTGCCAATTTTTCCTGCAGCTGCTTGGCATTGGCAACGTGGGCAAAGGACTCGAGTTGAATAGCGAATGTATCGCTGCGCTGTGCTTTGGCTTCGACGGCTGCGGCCGGCGTTTTTTTTGGCTTGGTGTCGGTGGCCTTAACTGTCGGTTTCCGCGCCTCAGTCGATTTTTCTGCTTTTTCCAGCTTCGACGTATCGGCCTCTTTCCTCGACGCAGGCGTCGCTGGCAACTCCGCTTTTTCTACTACACGCGGCTCTTCAATCGGTTCGCTTTCCGCCGGCGAAACAGCCGGGCTCGGCGTACTGCTTTCTAACGAATCGGCGACCACCGGCCTCTCCATAGCGGAGGTAGGCGCAGGCATCGGAGCAGGCCGTTCGCCGGTTTCGGCAGACGGACCGGGAGGCGGAACAGGCACAACGCGAGAGGTGAAGTCACTTTTCTCATTCGCTGTGATGACCGCGACATCAGGCGCAAGCGGCGCGAGCTCGTGGTCGAGCACCAGAGGCAGAATGAGGATCGCCAACAGAACCAGCGCAACCGCGCCGATCAGTCTGCGTCGAGCGCGCTTGCGCAATTTGATTTCATCATCGTTTATCGCTTTTACCATTTCAGTTCCGGGGCAGGCCTTGCGATGCTGGGAGTTTGAGGAAGAGCGCCGAATAGATTTAGCGCCGGCTTAACAGGCTGTTGACGAAGCGGAAACCGGAGCAGACGAGACGCGCGGCGCGCCGTCATGCCCGCCGTCATGCCTTGACAGCCGCTGAAATATCCTGGGCCCCGCTTCGGCAGCGCATCACGTCAGCAACGGTGTAGAACGATCCGAACACGATAATTCTATCATCGCCGCCAGCGAGATCGAGGGCGCGCTGGTAGGCGCCGGATGGCTGCGCAAAACGAACGATCTCGCTGGTCACGCCCGCCTCGACCAATTCCTGCGACAGCCGTTCCGCCCGCGCGCCGCGAGGTTGCCGCAGATCGGCGATCAGCCACTGGTCGATGTAAGGCAAGACTGCGCGAACCACGCCACCCACATCCTTATCATTAAGCATCGCAAACACCGCAATCGTTTTCCGGTATTTCTGCATGTTGCCAAGATTCGTCGCTAGCGCCTGCGCGGCCTGCGGATTATGCGCGACATCCAGAATAACCGCAGGCCTGCCGGGTAAAACCTGGAAGCGCGCGGCAAGATCGACTGTGAGCAGGCCTTCGCGTACGTCCTGCATGTCGATCGGCAGGCGATCGCGCAGTTCGTCCAGGGCCGCCAGGCATGCGCTCGCATTGGATAGCTGGCAGGCGCCGCGCAAAGCCGGATACGGCAAGCTGAACCGCTGTTTTTTTTTGCTTCGATATTGCCACTGGACGCCGTCGCCATTGAAGCTGTAATCCGCGCCGGCGCGGATCAAGCGGGCGTCTATGCCGATGGCATAATCCAACAGGGTTTGCGGCGGATCCGTGACGGCGCAGATCGCGGGAGTATTCGCGCGGAAGATGCCGGCTTTCTCGAACGCTATCGATTCGCGCGAGTCGCCGAGATAATCCATGTGATCCATGTCGATGCTGGTGATCACCGCGCAATCGGTATCGAATGCGTTGACCGCATCCAGGCGGCCGCCCAGCCCGACTTCGAGAATGACAGCGTCGACCCTGGCTTCGATGAACAGCTGCATCGCAGCCAGCGTGCCGAATTCGAAATAGGTCAGCGGGATT